>NZ_JCAXWU010000009.1:0-247551 GCF_059759695.1 Klebsiella sp. M041 | reverse complement strand
TGGCGGCTGCGCCTTACCCGGCCTACCTGTCCGGGTCTGACTGCCAGTAGGCCCGCGCAAGCGCAGCGCCGCCGGGCAAGGACAGCGGGCACGGAGCCGATTTTGTGCCGGGTGGCGGCTGCGCCTTACCCGGCCTACCTGTCCGGGTCTGACTGCCAGTAGGCCCGCGCAAGCGCAGCGCCGCCGGGCAAGGACAGCGGGCACGGAGCCGATTTTGTGCCGGTTGGCGGCTGCGCTTTACCCGGCCTGGAGGGTTCGTGCGACCTGTCCTTGATTGACCCACTTGCGCGACTGAAACTGCCGGGGCTGGCCGGAGCCCGGGGGGACAGGGGGCGGCGGCGACGGGCCGCCCTCTGTGCGCACCCTGCGCCGTAAGAGACATAACGCAGAGGACCAACCGGGAGCGCAAACTACGCTGAAGCCGCAGATAACATAAAGGACTTCCCGCGGCGAAACCGTTGCACACCGCTTGCAGTCTCAATGGCTCAAGGTTCGGCCAACAGATTCCGCCATTACGCCGGGAAATCCCCCTGCTGGCGCGCCACCAGGGTCAGAATGGAATACAGCGCCACCGCCTGCTGGTGCTGGTTGAAAATCTCCACCGCCCATTCCACCACGCCGGTAGCTTTCTCCTCGGCGCTACGCTGACGTTTAACGGTTTTCCGCTTACAGGTCAGACGCACCTGGATGGTGTCTCCCGGCTTGACCGGTTCAATAAAGCGCAGGTTTTCCATGCCGTAGTTGGCGATAACCGGCCCGACGCCGGCATCGACGAACAGACCGGCCGCCGCGGAGATCAGGAAATAACCGTGGACCACGCGCTCGCCGAAAATCGAGTCGGCGGCGGCGATTTTGTCCATGTGGGCGTAGAAATGGTCGCCGCTCAGACAGGCGAAGTTAACGATATCCGCTTCGGTCAGGGTCCGCCGCGGGGTCAGCAAACTGTCGCCGGGCTGGATCTCTTCGAAATATTTGCGGAACGGGTGAATGCGGTCTTCGCTCACCTGGGCGCCGCGCACCCACTGCTGGCCAATGGTCGCCAGCATCGTCGGGCTGCCCTGGACGGCGGTGCGCTGCATATAGTGTTTCACCGAACGCAGTCCGCCGAGCTCTTCGCCGCCGCCGGCGCGGCCGGGACCGCCGTGCACCAGCTGCGGCAGCGGCGAACCGTGGCCGGTTGACTCGACCGAGGACGCCTCGTTCAGTATCTGAATACGGCCATGGGCGCGGGCGGCGCCGAGGATAAACTCGCGCGCCAGTTCGCCGCTGGCGGTGACCAGCGTTCCCGCCAGGCTACCGCCGCCGGCACGAGCCAGCGCCAGGGCATGCTGGCGATCCTGGTAGGGCATCAGGGTCGCCACCGGACCAAAGGCTTCAATGGCGTGAACCGCCGGGGTTTCATCCGGCTGCGCGCAGTAGAGCAGCGTCGGCGGGAAAAAGGCCCCGGCCGCGCTGAGGTCCGCCTGTCCGCCAAGCAGCGCTTCGCAGCCGGCGGCAATCAGTTTATTGACGCTCTCCTGAACGTCCTGACGCTGCTCGTGATTAACCAGCGCCCCCATCTTAATCCCTTCCTGCGCCGGGTCGCCGACGGTCACTTTATGCAGGCGGGCGATCAGGGCATCGCTAACCGCATTGATCTGCGCCAACGGGACGATGATGCGGCGGATAGCGGTACATTTTTGCCCGGCTTTCGCCGTCATCTCGCGGACCACTTCCCGGATAAACAGCGCGAACTCCGGCTGCTCCGGCGTGACGTCTTCGCCTAACACACAGCAGTTGAGCGAATCCGCTTCCATGGTAAAGGGAATCGATTTGGCCACCAGGTTGGGGTGCGACCGCAGCTGCTGGCCGGTGGCGGCTGAGCCGGTAAAGGTCACCACGTCCTGGCTGTCGAGATGGTCGAGCAGATCGCCCGCGCCGCCGCAAATCAGGCTGATGGCGCCTTCCGGCACCAGGCCGCTGTCGACAATCGCCTTCACCATGGCCTGGGTGAGCTGGGCGGTAGCGGTGGCCGGTTTAACGATCGCCGGCATGCCGGCCAGCCAGGTGGGGGCCAGTTTTTCCAGCATTCCCCAGCAGGGGAAGTTGAAGGCGTTGATATGCACAGCGACGCCTGATTTTGAGGTCAGCACGTGACGCGCGGCAAAACCGCCCTGTTTAGAGAGCGGGATCAGCTCGTCTTCCGGCCACAGGATATCGTCCGGCAGTTCGCGACTACCGAGCCCGGCATAGGTGAAAAGGGTGCCGATGCCGCCTTCGATATCCACCCAGCTGTCGGCGCGGGTGGCGCCGGTTTGCGCGGAAATCGCGTAGAACTGGTCTTTCTGCTCCAGCAGATGTTTCGCTACCGCTTTTAACATCGCGCTGCGTTCAATAAAGGTCATGGCTTGCAGAGCCTGACCGCCGCGCTCAATTGCGAAGCGGCGCGCCTGCGCCATATCCAGGCCTTCGCTGGTCACCTCCCACAGCGCCGCGCCGGTGATGGCGTGATGGATAGTACGGGCGCGGCCCCGGCCGGTCTGCCAGGCGCCGGATAAGTAGCTGGCTAACTGCTGCATCGCGAATCTCCAAATATGTTACGTGGAATGTCTATAAATAGTTCTTTTATGAATCATAAAATGCAAGCGCGTATTTAATAAATTATTAACATTGTGATCGCGATGACGTTATGTTTTTGACCTAATTAACTGTATTTGTTGTGGTTTACAAAAGGTTTTGCGGAGGCTATCACAAAAAGAGTAAACAAAATTTGTGGTTTTCTTTAACCAATATGTAACCTTCAATAAACAAAGTGATTCACATAAACTGTTGTGATGTGAATATCGGAATCATAAAGGTGATGACGTGACAGAAGAACAACGCTTTGACCAGCGCATCGCGCAGGAAACGGCCATCGAACCGCAGGACTGGATGCCGGATGCCTATCGTAAAACCCTGATCCGTCAGATTGGTCAGCATGCGCACTCGGAAATCGTCGGCATGCTGCCGGAAGGCAACTGGATCACCCGGGCGCCCACTCTGCGCCGCAAAGCGATCCTGCTGGCTAAAGTGCAGGATGAGGCCGGCCACGGGCTGTATCTCTATAGCGCCGCGGAAACCCTCGGCTGCGCGCGGGAAGATCTGTATCAGAAGATGCTCGACGGGCAGATGAAATACTCCTCCATTTTTAACTACCCGACGCTGAGCTGGGCCGATATCGGCGTGATCGGCTGGCTGGTCGATGGCGCGGCCATCGTCAACCAGGTGGCGCTGTGCCGGACGTCCTACGGCCCCTATGCCCGGGCGATGGTCAAAATCTGCAAAGAAGAGAGCTTTCACCAGCGCCAGGGATTCGAAGCCTGCATGGCGCTGGCGCAGGGTAATGACGCTCAGCGGCAGATGCTGCAGGACGCCATTAACCGCTTCTGGTGGCCGGCGCTGATGATGTTTGGCCCCAGCGACGACAACTCGCCGAACAGCGCCCGCAGCATGGCGTGGAAAATCAAACTGCACTCCAACGACGAGCTGCGTCAACGCTTTGTCGACAACACCGTGCCGCAGGTGGAGATCCTCGGCATGACCGTCCCGGACCCGGAGTTGCACTTTGATGAAGCCAGCGGCCACTACCGCTTCGGCGAGATCGACTGGCAGGAGTTTAACGAGGTGATTAGCGGCCGTGGCGTGTGCAACCACGAGCGGCTGGCCGCCAAGCGTAAGGCCTGGGAAGAGGGCGAGTGGGTACGCGAAGCCGCGCTGGCCCATGCGCAAAAACAGCAGGCCCGCAGCGCGGCATAAGGAGAGACAACATGAGCAAAGTTTACTGGCCGTTATATGAAGTGTTCGTTCGCAGCAAACAGGGGCTTTCCCATCGTCACGTCGGCAGCCTGCATGCCGCCGACGATCAAATGGCACTGGAGAACGCCCGCGACGCCTACACCCGCCGCAGCGAAGGCTGCTCCATTTGGGTGGTGAAGGCCAGCGAAATCGTCGCCTCGCAGCCTGAAGCGCGCGGCGAATTCTTCGACCCGGCGGAAAGCAAAGTCTACCGTCATCCGACCTTCTATACCGTGCCGGACGGCATGGAACACATGTGAGGCGACGATGAATAACCACAATCCTGTAACCACCTACGCTCTGCGTCTTGGCGACAACGGCCTGGTGCTGGCCCAGCGCTTAGGCGCCTGGTGCGGCCATGCCCCGGAGCTGGAGATCGATCTCGCATTGGCCAATATCGGCCTCGATCTGCTTGGCCAGGCGCGCAACTTTTTGAGCTATGCCGCCGAGCTTAACGGCTGCGGCGATGAAGATACCCTGGCCTTTGGCCGCGATGAGCGCCAGTTCAGCAACCTGCTGCTGGTGGAGCAGCCGAACGGCAATTTTGCCGACACCATCGCCCGCCAGTTCTTTATCGACGTCTGGCACGTCGCCCTGTACAGCCGGCTGGTGAACAGCCGTGACGCGCAGCTGGCGGCCATTGCCGCCAAAGGGCTGAAAGAGGTGCGCTACCACCAGCGCTTCAGCCGCGGCTGGCTGGAGCGTCTTGGTCACGGCACCGAGGTTTCAAATCGCAAAATGCAGCAGGCGGTCGACAATCTGTGGCGCTTCACCGGCGAACTGTTCCTTGCCGATGACCTGGAGCTCAGCCTGGCCGGGGAGGGCATTGCGGTTGATCCGCGCGAGCTTCAGGCCGAATGGCAAAGCACCGTGCATACCGCGCTGCTTGACTCAGGCTTACCGGTCCCGCAGGAAGCGGCCTTTCGCAGCGGCGGCAAACAGGGGCTGCACAGTGAACATCTCGGCACGCTGCTGGCGGAGATGCAATATCTGCAGCGTTCCCATCCCGGCCTGCAGTGGTAAGGGAGGGGACGATGCAACGTTTAGATGACATCGCTCCCGCCGAGGTGCGCGCCATCTGGGGAGTGTTAAGCGCGATCCCGGACCCGGAAGTGCCGGTACTCACCATCACCGACCTCGGCATGGTGCGCAGCGTCGCGCGCCACGGCGACGGCTGGGTGATTGGCTTTACCCCGACTTATTCAGGGTGCCCGGCGACGGAGCATCTGCTGAGCGAGATCCGCGCGGTGATGAGCGAGCATGGTTATCTGCCGGTCCACATCGTCCTGCAGCTGGACCCGCCGTGGACCACCGACTGGATGAGCCAGGAGGCCCGCGAGCGCCTGCGCCAGTACGGCATCAGCCCGCCGCAGGGGCACGCCTGCCACGCGGAAATGCCCGCCGAGGTGAGTTGTCCGCGCTGCGGCAGCACCCGCACCTCGCTGATTAGCGAATTCGGTTCCACGGCCTGCAAAGCGCTCTATCGCTGCGACAGCTGCCGGGAACCCTTTGATTACTTTAAATGTATTTGAGGTTGCCATGACGACGTTCCATGCGCTTAAGGTCGCGAGAGTCGAGCCGGAAACCCGCGATGCGGTGACCATTACGTTTGCGATTCCGCAAGCCCTGCAGGCGGAGTACTGCTTTCGTCCGGGCCAACATCTGACGCTGAAAGCCCGACTGGGCGGTGAAGAGCTGCGCCGCTGTTACTCCATCTGCCGCAGCCCTACGCCGGGAGAGATCAGCGTCGCGGTCAAAGCCATCGACGGCGGGCGCTTCTCGCGCTTCGCCCAGCACGCTATCCAGCAGGGGATGGAGCTGGAGGTAATGGTGCCGCAGGGGCATTTCGGCTATCAGCCGCAGGCTGAACGGCAGGGCGACTATCTGGCGATCGCCGCCGGCTCCGGGATCACGCCGATGATGGCGATCGTTAGCGCCACCCTGGCCACCGAGCCGCACAGCCGCTTCACGCTGATCTACGGCAACCGCAGCAGCCACAGCATGATGTTCCGCCAGGCGCTGGCCGATTTAAAAGACCGCTATCCGCAGCGCCTGCAGGTGGTGCATCTGTTCAGCCAGGAGTCGATGGACAGCGATTTGCTGCAGGGGCGCATCGATGGCGACAAACTGCGCCAGCTCGCGGACCATCTGCTGGATTTCAGCCGTTTCGACGAGGCCTTTATCTGCGGCCCGGCGACGATGATGGATGAGGCGGAAACGACCCTGCGCGAGCTCGGCGTGCCGGAGCACGCCATTCATCTCGAACGCTTCAATACGCCGGGCGGCAGCGTTAAGCGCGCCGCCGGGGTGCAGGCGGAAGGGCGCACGGTAACCATCCGCCAGGACGGGCGCGATCGGCTGATCGCCCTCAGCGCCGAAGACGACAGCATTCTGGATGCCGCATTGCGCCAGGGGGCAGACCTGCCGTTTGCCTGCAAGGGCGGGGTGTGCGCCACCTGTAAATGCAAAGTGCTGCGCGGCGAAGTGGCGATGGCCGCCAACTATAGCCTCGAAGCGGATGAGCTGGCGGCGGGTTACGTGCTGAGCTGCCAGGCGCTGCCCACCAGCGGCGACGTGGTGGTCGACTTTGATGCGCGGGGGATGGCATGAGCGAGCTGATGATCCACCGCCATGGCCGGGTGCTGCAGCTGACGCTAAACCGTCCGCAGGCCCGCAACGCGCTGAACAATGCCTTATTAACCCGGATTGCCGAGGCGCTGGAGGCTGCGGCCGCTGATGACAACGTCAGCGTCTGCGTCATCAGCGGCAATCCGCGCTTCTTTGCCGCCGGAGCCGACCTGAACGAGATGGCGGAGAAAGATCTCCCGGCGACCCTGGATGATATCCGCCCGCGGCTGTGGGCGCGTATCGATGCCTTCCCCAAACCGCTGATCGCCTCGGTCAACGGTTACGCCCTCGGCGCGGGCTGCGAGCTGGCCCTGCTGTGCGACCTGATTGTCGCCGGGGACAACGCCCGCTTTGGCCTGCCGGAAATTACCCTCGGCATCATGCCGGGCGCTGGCGGCACCCAGCGGCTGATCCGCAGCGTTGGCAAGGCGCTGGCCAGCCGGATGGTGCTGAGCGGCGAGAGTATTGACGCCCGTCAGGCGCAGCAGGCCGGACTGGTAAGCGATATCCATCCGGCGGCGTTAACCGATGAATATGCCCTGCAACTGGCGACCACCATCGCCCGCCACGCGCCGTTGGCGCTCCGGGCGGCGAAACAGTCGCTGCGCCTGTCGCAGGAGGTGAGCCTGCAGGCCGGTCTCCAGCAGGAGCGCCAGCTGTTCACCCTGCTGAGCGCCACCGAAGACCGCCGCGAAGGCATCGACGCCTTCTTACAAAAACGTACCCCGGACTTTAAAGGACGCTAATCGTGGAAGCTTTCATTCTCAGCGCAGTGGAACAGGGCGTCATGACCATTACCCTCAATCGCCCGGACCGCCTCAACAGTTTTAACGACCTGATGCATCAACAGCTGGCGGAATGCCTGAAGCAGGCCGAGCGCGACGACGGCGTGCGTTGCCTGCTGATCACCGGCGCCGGCCGTGGCTTTTGCGCCGGCCAGGATTTGAACGACCGCAACGTCGACCCCAGCGGCCCGCCGCCGGATCTCGGCCTGTCGGTGGAACGCTTTTACAACCCATTAGTGCGTCGTCTGGCGGCGCTGCCGAAACCGGTGATTTGCGCGGTCAACGGCGTAGCCGCTGGCGCAGGGGCCACCCTGGCGCTGGGCTGCGATATCGTGCTGGCCGCGCGTTCGGCCAAGTTTGTGATGGCCTTCAGCAAGCTCGGGCTGGTGCCGGACTGCGGCGGCAGCTGGTTCCTGCCGCGGGTGGCCGGCCGCGCGCGCGCCATGGGGCTGGCGCTGCTGGGCGATAGCCTCAGCGCGGAACAGGCCGCGCAGTGGGGGATGATCTGGCAGCTGGTGGATGATGCCGAACTGGCGGACACCAGTCTGCAGCTGGCGCGCCATCTGGCGGCTCAGCCGACGTTGGGTCTTGGGTTGATTAAAAAGGCGCTGCTGGCGGCGGAAACCAACGGTCTCGACGCGCAGCTGGACCTGGAGCGCGATTATCAACGCCTCGCCGGGCGCAGCGATGATTATCGCGAAGGGGTCAGCGCATTTCTGGCCAAACGGCCACCACAGTTCAGCGGGAAATAGATGATGACGACATCCATAGCCAACGTGGCGGTGATCGGCAGCGGCACCATGGGGGCCGGCATCGCCGAAGTGGCGGCTGCCGCCGGGCATCCGGTGCTGATTTACGACATCGATCATCAGGCCATCGCCCGGGCGATCGAGGGTATTGCCAGGCGGCTCGCCTCACGGGTCGAGCGCGGCAAACTGGCGTCAGAGCAGGCCGACGCGCTGCTGGCACGCCTGCATCCGGCCCACGATTTAGCCGCGCTGGCCGACGCAGATTTAGTGATCGAAGCGGCCTCTGAACGCCTGGAGGTAAAAACGGCGCTGTTCGCGCAGCTGGCGGCGATCTGCGCGCCGTCAACGTTGCTCACCAGCAACACCTCGTCGATTTCGATTACCGCCATCGCCGCCGGAGTGAAGCATCCCGAACGCGTCGCCGGGCTGCACTTCTTTAATCCGGCGCCGGTCATGAAGCTGGTGGAGGTCGTCAGCGGCCTGGCGACGTCTGCGGAAGTGGTGGAGCAGCTGTGCCAGTGCGTGAGCGGCTGGGGGAAGCGGCCGGTGCGCTGCCGCTCGACGCCCGGCTTTATCGTTAATCGCGTGGCGCGTCCATTCTACGCCGAAGCCTGGCGGGCGCTGGAGGAGCAGGTGGCCGCCCCGGAGGTTATCGATGCCGCTTTGCGTGACGGCGGCGGTTTCCCGATGGGGCCCCTGGCGCTGACGGACCTGATTGGCCAGGACGTCAACTTCGCCGTGACCTGCTCGGTATTTAACGCTTTCTGGCAGGACCGCCGTTACCTGCCATCGCTCCTCCAGCAAGAGCTGGCGCTGGCCGGGCGGCTGGGCAAAAAGAGCGGCCATGGCGTCTATCGCTGGCCTGCGGAAGTCAGGACGGCGGCGGCGCTGCCGCCGGTTGCCCATGGCGCTCAATCCGTCATCACTATAAGTGACAGTGTCACCGAGCTGGACGAGCTGCTGTTGCTGGAGACCGAAGGCGAGACTGCCCTGGCGCTGAGCGTTAAGCATCGCCGTCCGGTGGTGGTGTATGACCTGTGCGCCAGCGATACGGTGGTGCTGGCCGCAGCGGCGACCAACGCGCCGGCGGCGACGGACAAAGCGGTGCACTACTTCCAGCAGCAGGGCAAGAACGTGCTGCGTATCGCCGATTATCCCGGCCTGCTGGTGTGGCGCACGGTGGCGATGCTGATTAACGAAGCGCTGGATGCACTACAGAAAGGGGTGGCCAGCGCACAGGATATCGATACCGCCATGCGTCTGGGCGTCAATTACCCGCAGGGCCCGCTGGCGTGGGGGGACAGCCTCGGCTGGCGCCGCGTGCTGCGCCTGCTGGAGAACCTGCACCACCATTATGGCGAGGAGCGCTATCGCCCCGGCTCCCTGTTGCGCCAGAAGGCGCTGATGGAGAAGCATCATGAGCAATGATGCCTGGCGCAACGCGCGCGCGATGTACGAAAAAGATACCTGCGCCAGAACGATGGGGATCGAACTCATCGAAATGGACGACGGTTTTGCGCAGATGACCATGACCGTCTCGCCGGACATGCTTAACGGCCATCAAACCTGCCACGGCGGTCAGCTATTTACCCTTGCCGATACCGCTTTCGCCTACGCCTGTAACAGCCAGGGGCTGGCGGCGGTGGCTTCGGCGGCCAGCATTGATTTTCTCCGCCCGGCGTTTGCCGGCGACCGGCTGGTCGCCACCGCCAGAGTCAAACAGCAGGGCAAGCTGACCGGGGTCTACGACATTGAAATTGTTAATCAACAGCAAAAAATTGTGGCCCTGTTTCGCGGCAAATCGCACCGCATCGGCGGCACAATCACAGGAGATGTGTAATGCGCGAGGCCTTTATTTGTGACGGGATCCGCACGCCGATTGGCCGCTACGGCGGCGCGCTGGCCAGCGTGCGCGCCGACGACCTGGCGGCGATCCCGCTGCGTGCGCTGCTGAGCCGCAACCCCAGGCTTGACCCGACCGCGATCGATGATGTGATTTACGGTTGCGCGAATCAGGCGGGCGAAGATAACCGCAATGTGGCGCATATGGCGACGCTGCTGGCCGGCTACCCGCATACGGTGCCGGGAACCACCCTCAACCGCCTGTGCGGCTCCGGGCTGGACGCCGTCGGTTTTGCCGCCCGGGCGATCAAAGCCGGCGATGCCGATCTGCTGATCGCCGGCGGCGTGGAGTCGATGTCGCGCGCGCCGTTTGTGATGGGGAAGGCCAGCGCGCCGTATCAGCGTCAGGCGGAGCTGTTCGACACAACCATTGGCTGGCGTTTTGTGAACCCGCTCATGGCGCAACACTTCGGAACTGACAGCATGCCGGAAACCGCCGAGAATGTAGCCGAATTGTTAAATATCAGCCGCGCCGATCAGGATGCTTTCGCCTGGCGCAGCCAGCAGCGCACGGCGCAGGCCCAGCGCGACGGCATTCTGGCGCAGGAGATCGTGCCGGTGCAGGTTGTCGGCCGGAAAGGGGCGCTTAGCGACGTGCGCGAGGACGAGCATCCGCGACCGGAAACCACGCTTGAGCAGCTGGCGCAACTGAAAGCGCCGTTCCGTCAAGGCGGCGTCATTACCGCGGGCAATGCTTCCGGCGTCAACGACGGCGCCGCGGCGCTGATCATCGCCAGCGAACAGCAGGCCGCTAGCCAGGGGCTCACGCCGCGGGCGCGGATCGTGGCGATGGCGACGGCGGGCGTCGAGCCGCGCCTGATGGGACTGGGGCCGGTACCGGCGGTGCGTAAAGTGCTGGAGCGGGCGGGGCTCAATATTAACGATATGGATCTGATTGAGCTGAATGAGGCCTTCGCCGCCCAGGCGCTGGGGGTGCTCAGACAGCTCGGCGTGCCGGACGATGCGGCGCATGTGAATCCCAACGGCGGCGCCATCGCTTTAGGCCATCCGCTGGGCATGAGCGGCGCGCGTCTGGCGCTGAGCGCCAGCCTTGAGCTGCAGCGCCGCGGCGGGCGCTATGCGTTGTGTACGATGTGTATTGGCGTGGGTCAGGGCATCGCCATGATCCTCGAGCGAGTGTGAGCTAATTTACCTGCGAGTACCCTACAATGATAACTACTACAAAATTAGATCCGATTGAAACCGCCTCGCGTGATGAGCTGCAGGCCCTGCAAACCCAGCGTCTGAAGTGGACGCTGAATCATGCGTATAACAATGTGCCAATGTATCGTCGTAAATTCGACGCCGCAGGCGTGCACCCTGACGACTTCCGCGAACTGAGCGACCTGACCAAATTCCCGTGCACCACCAAACAGGATCTGCGCGACAACTATCCCTTCGATACTTTCGCGGTGCCGATGGAGCAGGTGGTGCGCATTCATGCCTCATCCGGCACCACCGGCAAACCGACGGTGGTGGGTTATACGCAAAACGATATTGATAACTGGGCCAATATCGTCGCCCGTTCGCTGCGCGCCGCCGGCGGCACGGCGAAAGATAAAATTCACGTCGCCTACGGCTACGGCCTGTTTACCGGCGGCCTTGGCGCGCACTACGGCGCGGAACGCTTAGGCGCGACGGTGATCCCGATGTCCGGCGGACAGACCGAAAAACAGGCGCAGCTGATCCGCGATTTCCAGCCGGATATGATCATGGTGACGCCCTCATACTGTCTGAATCTGATTGAAGAGCTGGAGCGCCAGATGGCCGGCGATGCCCGCGGCTGTTCATTACGCGTCGGCGTCTTTGGCGCCGAGCCGTGGACCCTGGCGATGCGCGCGGAGATCGAGCGCCGGCTGGGGATCACCGCCCTGGATATTTACGGTCTGTCAGAGGTGATGGGCCCGGGGGTGGCGATGGAGTGTCTGGAAACCGTTGACGGCCCGACCATCTGGGAAGACCACTTCTTCCCGGAAATCGTTAACCCGGACGACGGCACGCCGCTGGCCGATGGCGAACACGGCGAACTGCTGTTCACCACGCTGACCAAAGAGGCGCTGCCGGTGATCCGCTATCGTACCCGCGATCTGACGCGCCTGCTGCCGGGCACCGCGCGCACCATGCGCCGTATGGACCGCATCAGCGGACGCAGCGACGATATGCTGATCATCCGCGGGGTTAACGTCTTCCCGTCGCAGCTGGAAGAAGAGATCCTTAAGTTTGAACACCTGGCGCCGCACTACCAGCTGGAGGTGAATCGCCGCGGCCATCTCGATTCGCTGGCGGTGCGCGTGGAGCTGAAAGAGAGCGGGCTGGCCCTGAGTCACGAGCAGCGCTGCCAGATTTGTCACCAGCTGCGCCACCGCATTAAGTCGATGGTCGGGATCTCCACCGATATCACCATCGTCAACTGCGGCAGCATTCCGCGCTCTGAAGGCAAAGCCTGTCGCGTATTCGACCTGCGTAAAGCGGTGGTCAGCGGTTAATTCTCTCCCAGATAACCCGGCTGAGGCCTTTACGCCGTAGGCCGGGAATTTCCTGTGCTATGATTCATAAAGGAAAAATATAACAACAGAATGAATCAGATGAGTAAACTCGACGCCTTTATTCAACAAGCGGTGACGGCGACGCCGATCAGCGGCACGTCATTAATCGCCTCGCTGTATGGCGACGCCTTATTACAACGCGGTGGGGAAGTGTGGCTGGGCAGCGTCGCGGCGCTGCTGGAAGGATTAGGCTTCGGCGAGCGTTTCGTCCGCACCGCGCTGTTTCGCCTCAATAAAGAGGAGTGGCTCGATGTCGTCCGTATCGGCCGCCGCAGCTTCTATCGTCTGAGCGACAAAGGGCTGCGCCTGACCCGACGCGCGGAACATAAAATTTATCGCGCGAACGCAGCGGAATGGGACGGCACCTGGCTGCTGCTGCTTTCGGAAGGCCTGGAGAAAAATGTGCTGGCCGACGTCAAAAAGCAGCTGCTTTGGCAGGGGTTTGGCGCGCTGGCGCCGAGCCTGTTAGCCTCGCCGTCGCAAAAGCTGGCGGATGTCCAGTCGCTGCTCCATGAAGCGGGGGTCGCCGAAAACGTCATCTGTTTTGAAGCCCACTCGCCGCTGGCGCTCTCCCGGGCGGCGCTGCGCAGCCGGGTGGAGGAGTGCTGGCATCTCACCGAACAAAACGAGATGTATGAGGCTTTTATCTCGTTATTCCGGCCGTTACTGCCGCTGCTGCGCGACTGCGACCCCGCGGAGTTAACGCCGGAACGCAGCTTTCAGATCCAGCTCCTGCTGATTCATTTCTATCGTCGGGTGGTGCTCAAAGATCCGCTGCTGCCGGAAGAGCTGCTGCCGGCGCACTGGGCGGGGCAAACCGCCCGCCAGCTGTGTATCAATATTTACCAACGGGTGAGTCCCGGCGCGCTGGCGTTCGTCAGCGAGAAAGGTGAAAGCTCGGTCGGCGAGCTTCCCGCGCCGGGCCCGCTCTATTATCAGCGCTTTGGCGGTTTGCCGGGCGCATAAGGAGGTTGCATGCCGATTTATCAGATTGATGGACTGACCCCGGTGGTGCCGGAGGAGAGTTACGTCCACCCGACCGCGGTGTTGATTGGCGACGTGATCCTCGGCAAAGGGGTCTATGTTGGGCCCAACGCCAGCCTGCGCGGCGATTTTGGCCGCATCGTGGTCAAAGACGGGGCCAATATTCAGGACAACTGCGTGATGCACGGCTTCCCCGGCCAGGATACGGTGGTGGAAGAGGACGGACATATCGGCCACGGCGCTATTCTGCACGGCTGCGTGATTGGCCGCAACGCGCTGGTGGGGATGAGCGCGGTGATTATCGACGGGGCGACCATCGGCGAAAACAGCATTGTCGGCGCCTCGGCCTTTGTCAAAGCCAACGCTGAGATGCCCGCCAACCATCTGATCATCGGCAGCCCGGCAAAAGCGATTCGCGTCCTGAGCGAACAGGAGCTGGCGTGGAAAAAGCATGGCACCCGTGAATACCAGGTGCTGGTGGAACGCTGTCAGCAGACGCTGCATCAGGTTGAGCCATTACGGGAAGTGGAAGAGGGGCGTAAGCGGCTGGAGTTTGATGAAAACCTGCGGCCAAAATCCTCAACCTGAGGGGGAAATATATGGCAGAGAAATTATCCGCTCACTGTCACTGCGGTGCGGTGGCGTTTACCGTTGAACTCAGCGACGGCTTCAATACCGCTCGGCGCTGTAACTGCTCATATTGTCGAATGCGCGGGGCGGTCGCGGTCTCTTCGCCGCGTTCAGGCATAGAGGTGGTACGCGGAAGGGATAAGCTCACCGAGTATCGCTTTAATACAGGGGAAGCCGTGCACTTTTTCTGCTCGGTATGCGGGATCTACACCTTTCATCAACGGCGTTCAAACCCACAGGAGTATGGTGTGAATGTGGCCTGCATTGACGGCGTTTCGCCTTTCGATTTTTCCTGCGTGGAGGTCAACGACGGGGTGAATCATCCAAACGATGGCGGCGGAGGCGTGGTGGGGTATTTGCGCTACGAGAAAAAGTAAAACACTCCTCCCGCAGGAAGCGAGAGGAGTGAAATATTAGGCTGCAACCACGCTGTCGATGGCCGCTTTTGCGTCAGACTGCGCTTTGGCCGCGACTTCCGGGCCGTAAGCGATACCTTCGGCGAACACGAAGTTCACGTCGGTGATGCCGATAAAGCCGAGGAAGGTGGACAGGTACGGGGTGACCAGGTCGGTCGGGGTATCTTTATGGATACCGCCGCGGCTGGTCACGACGACCGCGCGTTTACCGGTCACCAGACCTTCCGGCCCTTTCTCGGTGTAGCGGAAGGTCACGCCGGCGCGAGCCACCAGGTCAAAATAGTTTTTCAACTGCGTCGGAATGTTGAAGTTGTACATCGGCGCAGCGATAACAATCACATCATTGCCTTTCAGTTCGGCGATCAGCTCGTCGGAAAGGGCCAGCGCTTCCTGCTGACGCGGCGTCAGCGGCGCGTCGCTCGGACGCAGGGCGCCAACCAGTTCACCATCCAGAACCGGGATCGGATTAGCGGCCAGGTCACGCACGGTGATCTCGTCGCCCGGGTGTTTTTCCTGCCATTGTTCAACAAAATAGTCGGAAAGCTGACCAGATTGTGAGTACCCTGCCAGAATACTGGATTTCAGAACTAATACTTTGCTCATGGGTGTTTCCTTTTTTAATGTGATTGACGGGTCAGTGCCCTGGTGCTTGATGACACTGTATTCACAATCACGCCACAGAGATAGCGCAATATATCGAATCCTATGTTCAGATTTTTTGAACAAGGCACGGATGACACAGATGTGGTACTCTAAGGCAATACTTCAAAAGAGATTTTCCCGGCAGAGCTCTGCCCGATAACGCTATGACAGAACAACAAAAAATCACCTTCCCCCAGCTTTATCAACAGCTCGACGGCCTGATGCTGCGCGACAAAACGCGCTTTGCCCGCCGTCTGCACGGCGTGAAGAAGGTTAAAAATCCTGAATCGCAACAGGCCATCCTCCAGGAGATGGCGCAGGAGATAAGCCAGGCAGCCGGTAAAGTCCTGCTGCGCGAAGCGGCGCGACCGGCCATCACCTATCCGGAAAACCTGCCGGTTAGCCAGAAAAAACAAGAAATTCTCGAGGCGGTACGCGATCACCAGGTGGTGATTGTCGCCGGGGAGACCGGTTCGGGTAAAACCACCCAGCTGCCAAAAATCTGCATGGAGCTGGGCCGCGGGCTGAAAGGGCTGATCGGCCATACCCAGCCGCGTCGTCTCGCCGCGCGAACCGTCGCCAACCGTATCGCCGAGGAGCTGCAAACGGAGCCGGGCGGTTGTATCGGCTATAAGGTCCGCTTTAGCGATCACGTCAGCGACAACACCATGGTCAAGCTGATGACCGACGGTATTCTGCTGGCGGAGATCCAGCAGGATCGCCTGCTGATGCAGTATGACACCATCATTATCGATGAAGCGCACGAGCGCAGCCTGAACATCGACTTCCTGCTCGGCTACCTGAAAGAGCTGCTGCCGCGCCGTCCTGACCTGAAAATCATCATCACCTCGGCGACCATCGACCCGGAACGTTTCTCAAAGCATTTCAATAATGCGCCGATTATCGAAGTCTCCGGGCGGACTTACCCGGTGGAAGTGCGCTACCGGCCGATAGTGGAAGAGGCGGACGATACCGAGCGCGATCAGCTGCAGGCGATCTTTGATGCCGTCGACGAGCTGGGGCGCGAAGGGCCAGGGGATATTCTGATCTTTATGAGCGGCGAGCGGGAGATTCGCGATACCGCCGATGCGCTGAATAAGCTGGATCTGCGCCATACCGAGGTGCTGCCGCTGTACGCTCGCTTGTCCAACAGCGAGCAGAACCGCGTCTTCCAGCCGCACAGCGGACGGCGCATCGTGCTGGCGACCAACGTGGCGGAAACCTCGCTGACCGTGCCGGGCATCAAGTACGTTATCGATCCCGGTACCGCGCGTATCAGCCGCTACAGCTACCGCACCAAGGTGCAGCGCCTGCCGATCGAGCCGGTTTCCCAGGCCTCCGCCAACCAGCGTAAAGGCCGCTGCGGCCGCGTCTCGGAAGGGATCTGTATTCGTCTTTATTCAGAAGACGATTTCCTGTCGCGCCCGGAATTTACCGACCCGGAAATTCTGCGCACCAACCTGGCGTCGGTCATCCTGCAGATGACCGCCCTGGGCTTAGGCGATATCGCCGCCTTCCCGTTCGTTGAAGCGCCGGATAAGCGCAACATTCAGGACGGCGTGCGCCTGCTGGAAGAGCTGGGCGCGATCACCACCGATGAGCAGGCCACCGCCTATAAGTTAACGCCGATGGGCCGCCAGCTCAGCCAGCTGCCGGTGGACCCGCGCCTGGCGCGGATGGTGCTGGAGGCGCAGAAGCACGGCTGCGTGCGGGAAGCGATGATCATCACCTCCGCGCTGTCGATTCAGGATCCGCGCGAGCGGCCGATGGATAAGCAGCAGGCCTCCGACGAGAAGCACCGCCGCTTTCACGATAAAGAGTCTGATTTCCTCGCCTTCGTCAATCTGTGGAACTACCTCGGCGAGCAGCAGAAGGCGCTGTCGTCGAATCAGTTCCGCCGCCAGTGCCGGGTCGATTTTCTGAACTATCTGCGCGTGCGCGAGTGGCAGGATATCTACACCCAGCTGCGTCAGGTGGTGAAAGAGCTTGGCCTGCCGATCAACAGCGAACCGGCGGAATACCGCGAGATCCATACTGCGCTGCTGACCGGTCTGCTGTCGCACATCGGCATGAAGGATGCCGATAAACAGGAGTTTACCGGCGCGCGTAACGCCCGCTTCTCCATCTTCCCGGGGTCCGGTCTGTTTAAAAAGCCGCCGAAGTGGACGATGGTGGCGGAACTGGTGGAAACCAGCCGGCTGTGGGGCCGCATTGCCGCCCGCATTGAGCCGGAGTGGGTGGAGCCGGTCGCGCAGCACCTGATCAAACGCTCATACAGTGAGCCGCACTGGGAGCGGGCGCAGGGCGCGGTGATGGCGACGGAAAAGGTCACCGTCTATGGCCTGCCGATCGTTGGCGCGCGTAAGGTCAACTACAGCCAGATCGACCCGGCGCTGTGCCGCGAGCTGTTTATCCGCCACGCGCTGGTGGAGGGCGACTGGCAAACGCGCCACGCCTTCTTCCGGGAGAACCTGAAACTGCGGGCGGAAATCGAAGAGCTGGAGCATAAGTCGCGCCGCCGCGACATTCTGGTGGATGACGAGACCCTGTTCGAATTCTACGACCAGCGCATCAGCCACGACGTCATCTCCGCCCGGCATTTTGACGCCTG
Source organism: Klebsiella sp. M041 (assembly GCF_059759695.1). NCBI lineage: Bacteria > Pseudomonadati > Pseudomonadota > Gammaproteobacteria > Enterobacterales > Enterobacteriaceae > Klebsiella > Klebsiella sp. M041. The sequence goes on along the minus strand of NZ_JCAXWU010000009.1, from coordinate 229,845 downwards.
GTGGAAGCAGGCCAGCCGCGACACCCCGGATCTGCTCAACTTTGAGAAGAGCATGCTGATTAAGGAAGGGGCGGAGCAGGTCAGCAAACTGGACTATCCGAACTTCTGGCATCAGGGCAATCTGAAGCTGCGTCTGACCTATCAGTTCGAGCCGGGCGCCGACGCCGACGGCGTGACGGTGCATATTCCGCTGCCGCTGCTTAATCAGGTGGAGGAGGCCGGGTTTGAATGGCAGATCCCCGGTCTGCGCCGGGAGCTGATTATCGCCCTGATAAAATCGCTGCCGAAGCCGGTGCGGCGCAATTTCGTCCCGGCGCCCAACTATGCGGAAGCGTTTCTTGGCCGGGCGACGCCGCTGGAGCTGCCGCTGCTCGACTCCCTCGAGCGCGAACTGCGGCGGATGACCGGCGTGACCATCGACCGCGAAGCCTGGCAGTGGGATCAGGTGCCCGATCACCTGAAAATCACTTTCCGGGTGGTGGACGATAAAAACAAGAAGCTGCAGGAAGGGCGCTCGCTGCAGGCGCTGAAAGAGGCGCTGAAGGGCAAAGTTCAGGAGACGCTGTCGGCGGTCGCTGATGACGGCATCGAGCAGAGCGGGCTGCATATCTGGAGCTTTGGCACCCTGGCGGAGAGTTACGAACAGAAGCGCGGCAACTATAAGGTGAAAGCCTGGCCGGCGCTGGTGGACGAGCGCGACAGCGTGGCCATCAAGCTGTTTGATAATCCACAGGAACAGCAGCAGGCCATGTGGCGCGGTCTGCGTCGCCTGCTGCTGCTTAACATTCCGTCGCCGATTAAGTATCTGCACGAGAAGCTGCCGAACAAAGCCAAGCTCGGGCTCTATTTTAACCCGTACGGCAAAGTGCTGGATCTGATTGACGACTGCATCTCCTGCGGCGTTGATAAGCTTATCGACGAGGCGGGCGGGCCGGTGTGGACGGAAGAGGGCTTTAGCCAGCTGCATGATAAAGTTCGCGCCGAGCTCAACGAGACGGTCGTGGAGATCGCCAAACAGGTCGAGCAGATCCTCACCGCGGTGTTCAATATCAACAAACGGCTGAAAGGCCGGGTGGATATGACCATGGCGCTGGGGCTGTCGGACATCAAAGCGCAGATGGCGGGGCTGGTTTACCGCGGCTTTGTCACCGGCAACGGCTTCCGTCGTCTTGGCGATACGCTGCGCTATCTGCAGGCGATTGAAAAGCGTCTGGAGAAGATGGCTATCGATCCGCACCGCGACCGCGCGCAGATGCTGAAAATCGAGAGCGTGCAGCAGGCGTGGCAGCAGTGGCTGAATAAGCTGCCGCCGAACCGCCGTGAGGACGACGATGTCCGGGAGATCCGCTGGATGATCGAGGAGCTGCGGGTGAGCTTCTTCGCCCAGCAGCTGGGGACCCCGTACCCCATCTCGGACAAACGCGTGCTGCAGGCGATGGAGCAGATTACGCCGTAACCTGGCCGGTTGTCCCCGGTGGCGCTGCGCTTACCGGGGCGACGGGCCCGGCGTCCACGCTTAAGCGTTGACCCACGCCAGGGTAAAGCCGTCCCAGCCTTTCGTGCCCACGGTTTGCAGCGCCGTTGCCGTCAACCGTGGCTCGGCGCCCATCATCTCAATGAACTGACGCACGCCCTGAACGCGCTCGTCGGCGCTCTGTGGGTTGACCACTTCGCCGTCGCGTACCACGTTATCGCCAATAATTAAGGTTCCCGGGCGGGAATAACGTAGCGCCCAGCGCAGATAATGGGGATTATTCGGCTTATCGGCATCGATGAAGATCAGGTCGAAAGCGGGACATTCGCCAAGCGCCTCCAGGGACCGTAGCGCAGGCCCCTCCCGCAGCGTGACCCGCTGGTCAACCCCCGCCAGCTGCAGATTCTCCCGCGCCACCCGGGCATGATGCGCGTCGGCCTCCAGGGTGAGGAGTTGGCCGTCGGCAGGAAGCTCGCGCGCCATCCAGATGGTGCTATAGCCGCCGAGGGTGCCGATCTCCAGGATCCGCTTAGCCTGGGTAAGCCGTACCAGCAGGGCGAGAAACTGACCCTGATTGGCGGCGACATCGTGTGCCGGGAGCCCGGAACGATGGTTGTTTTCCAGTACCCGATCGAGCACAGGATCGCTGGGAATTAAGGCCTCAATCAAATAATTGTCTACTGCAGACCACTGTTGTTGCATATGACGCTTCCCCATTTAGCTCCCTGATGAATCAGACCAGCCGCCTCCCAGCGCCCGGTATAGATCGATCTGCGCCAGCAGCAGGTTATTCTTCACCTGTACCACGCTAAGCTGGGTGGAGAACAGCGTTCGCTGGGCATCAAGCACATCCAGATACGAAGAGTAGCCGTTACGGTAGCGGTTCTGCGCAATGCGCAATGTTTCTTCCGCCACCGCCTCCTGCCCCTGCAGTTCGGTCAGCTGTTCGCCGTAGCGGCTAATGGCGTCCAGGCTGTCATTGACCTCTTTGAACGCGCCGCGCACCGTGTTCTCATAGCTGTACAGCGCCTGGTTGCGCTGGGCCATCGAGACATCCACCTGGGCATTTAACGCCTGGCGGTTAAGCAGCGGCGCCAGGATGCTACCGCCAATGCTCCAGAGTCGCAGCGGGTTGTCCAGCAGATCCGGCAGCGTCCGGTCCTGCAGGCTGCCGGTGGCGGTCAGGTTGATAGACGGCAGTAGCTGCGCCTGGGACGAGGCCAGGGTGGCATCGGCGGCGACCAGCTGACGCTGGGCCTGTACGATATCCGGGCGGCGGTTGAGCAAGGTGGACGGCAGCTGCGAGGGCAGACGCAGCGGGGTGAGCCCGGCGAATTCGCCGCGTTTTATCGCGCCGGGGTTATCCCCCAGCAGCACGCTGAGGGCGTTTTCCTGCTGCGCAATCTGGTGCTGCAGCGGCGGGATCTGCGCCCGCGTGGAGCGCAGCTCCGAATCCGCCTGCATCAGCTCAAGGCGCGAGGTATACCCGGTTTCATACTGACGTTTGGCCAGGCGCCAGGCGTCTTCCCGCGCCTGGAGCGTCTGCTGCGTGACCCGCAGTTGCTCATCCAGCGACAGCAGCGTCACGTAGCCCACGGCCACCGAGGCGGCGACGCTCAAATTGGCCGCGTCGGCAGCGGCTTTCTGCGCCTCGAGGCTGGCCCCGGCGGCGCTGGCCGCGCTGCGGTTCGCGCCCCAGATATCGACATCATAGCTGGCGGTCAGGCCGCCTTTATACACCGTACTGTGGATCGGCAGGCCGGTGGCGGCGGACTGCGCGCGGGCGCGGGTGCCGGTCAGGCTGGCATCCAGCGAGGGGAAAAGAGTGCTGTCGGCGGCATACGCCCGCGCCTGATACTCATTCACCCGCTCGCGGGCGATCAGCACATCGCTGTTATAGCGCAGCGCCCGGTCGACATACTGATTCAGCGCGCTGTCATGAAAATTGCGCCACCATACGCCTTCCACCGGGCTGGCAGGGCCAACGTCGGCCCGCCAGGCGGCAGGGATGGCGAGCGTCGGCTGGGCGCGCTGCACATCGGCGGACTGACAGCCGACCAGCGCCAGGACGATGGCAAGGGTGACCGGGCGGATCATGGCTGCTTCTCCGCGCGGGTATCAATGGTCACCTGCACCGACATGCCGGGGCGCAGGCGCTCGCTGTTGCGTTGCCCCTCGTTAACCGTGATGCGTACCGGGATGCGCTGGGCGATCTTGACGAAGTTGCCGGTGGCGTTGTCCGGCGAAATGGCGCTGAACTCCACCCCGGTCGCCGGGGAGATACTCTGCACCTTGCCGTGGAAGGTCTCGCCGTTGAGCGCGTCAACGGTGAAGGTAACCGGCTGGCCGATACGCACATCGGCCAGCTGGGTCTCTTTCAGGTTGGCGATCACCCAGTGCTGCGGCGGCACCAGCGAGGTCAGATGGGTTCCGGCGCTGACGTAAGCGCCAAGACGCACCGAAATCTGCCCCAGCTGGCCGCCGGTGGGGGCGATGATCTGCGTATTCTGCAGGTCGATCTGCGCCAGCTCGAGGGCTGCTTTGGCGCTGGCCACGTCGGCCTCAAGTGAATCGCGATTGACGATGGTCGATTCGCGGTCCTGGCGCGACATCTCCAGCGCCGCTTTCGCCTGTTCAATATCCGCTGCCCCCTGGGCGGCGCTGGCGCGGGCGGAATCCCGCTCGCGGATCGACAGCGATCCATCGGCGGTCAGCTCCTGCACCCGTTTTAAATCAGCCTGGATTTTCAGATTCTGCGCGCGGGCGTTTTGCAGCGCGGCTTCATTTTTGGCGATCGTCGCCTCGGCGCTTTTGCGCTGCTGCAGGTTGTTGCGCAGCGCTGCCTCCTTCATCGCCAGGGTGGCCTGGGCCTGGTGCACCCGCTGTTTATAGATGCGATCGTCTATCTGGAACAGTACCTCGCCCGGCTGAACGATGGCGAAATCCTTGACGTTGACGGCAGTGATGTAGCCGTTGACCTGTGGGCTGATAAAGGTGGTCTGCCCGCGCACGTAGGCGTTGTCGGTAAACTGGCTATGGCGGGTGAACGGCGGCAGTTGCCAGGCATAGAGGATCACCAGTACGCCGACGAGGCCTATCGCCGCGGCGGTAAAAATGGAGACCACGCGAATGTTGTTTCGGGTATTGGCCTGTTGTTTGGCCGCATCCTGCTGACTCATAACGACTCCAGAGATGAAATGATGATAATTATTTGTTGCCGGTGGCGCGTTTTAAGGCGATACGGGCGGTCAATCGTAAGCGAATTAAGCGCCAGAAAACCCACACTAACGTCCCGGCGGAGATCGCCGCCGTCAGCAGATAGGTGTCATTCCAGGCGAGAATATTGGCCTGCAGCGTCGCGGCGTTTTGCAGCAGGGTGGTGGCCTGGACGCTGAGCAGCGTGCTGTCGCCGATCTGGCTCTGGTACATCTGGCTGTACTGCTGCAGCCGCTCGACGATCAGCGGGTTGAGCGTGGTGATCTGGTCCGCCAGCTGGCTGGAGTGAAATTTCTCCCGCCAGGTCTGGAAGGTGCCGAGTATCGCCGACCCCAACAGACCGCCTATGTTCTGGCTCATGCCGAACAGCACCGAGAAGCTGACCAGGTTGCGCGGATCGGCGAACACCCCGCCAATGCCGGCGAGCATCGCCGGCGCCAGAAAGAAGGCGCTGCCGAAGCCAAGCAAAAACTGGCTGAACATCAGCTGTTCCGGACGGGTGAGGGCGTTGGACTGGCTGTCGAGCAGCGAGGCCACCATGATCAGCGCCAGGGCGGTGGCGGTCGGCCAGTAGAGCTTCTGCGGGTTAAGCGTCAGGCAGCTGGCGATGATCCCGCACAGAATGCCGGCGAAAATTGACCACGCGAGGTTGGTCATCTGTTCGTTTTGCAGGCCAACGTACTGCAGCCAGCCGATCACCCCGGTATTCTGCTCCGCTAGCACGATGCGGATCAGCAGCATAATCAGACCCAGGCGCAGGATACTGCCGCTGGAGAGCCATTTGGTATTGAGCAGAGGATTGCTGCGGTTATGCTCAAAGGCGATGGCGGCGACGATCAGCACCACCGCCGCGGCCAGCGACCAGCCGATCCACGGCGCTTCGAACCACCACTCGAGCCGCCCCAGCGAGAGCACCGCGCAGACCAGCGCCATGCCGGGGGCCAGCAGGAAGAAGGTAATAAAATCCTTCTTCTCGAACACCTTTTTACGATCGCTCGGCGGCAGCTTCAGGGCGATGACGCAGGCCAGCGACACCAGCGCCAGCCCCAGCTCAAAGAAGTAGAGCCCGCGCCATTCATCGATCTGCAGCAGCTCGCTGGAAAAGAGGCGCGCCAGCGGAATGGCCAGCGACGAGCCGGTGATACCGATAGTCAGCCCTTTCAGGCGGTGGCGTGCGGGCCAGGCCTGCACCTGATAGTAGATCCCCAGCGAGCTGAGCGCCGCGGCCACCATGCCGTGGGCGGCGCGGACCATCAGCGCCGAGCTGAGATCGTTGACGAACAGGTGGAAGAAGGTGACCAGCACATAGAGCACCAGAAAGCCTTCGGTAAAGGCGCGCAGCCCGAACTGCTGACGAAATTTCACCAGCAGCAGGTTAATGGAGACGTTGGTCATGACATACACCGCCGGCAGCCAGGCGATCTCCGTCGACCAGGCGGCGAAGGTGCCCTGCAGCAGCTGCAGATTGGCGGTGACCACCGCGTTGCCCAGCGCGCCGGTGAGGCACACCAGCAGCCCGACCACCCCGTAGGCCAGGCGCTTCGCCGGGCTGTGCAGCGGCGTCGATGGCGAGCCGAGCAGGGCCGGTTTTTCATGCGGCGCCCAGTCATGAGGGACGTAGGGGTTACTCTGGCGACGGGGCATTATTTCTTCTCCACTTCGCGCAACAGCTTTTCCAGCACCCGCTGAGTTTGTTCCCGCTCCTGCGGCGTGATCGCCGTCAGGATCTCTTCACGCAGATCGTCCGCCACCGTTTTGACCTGCTCGAAGAGGGCCTGCCCCTGGTCGGTGACCACCAGCAGCCGCTTGCGTTTATCGCGGTCGGTGGTGACGCGCTCCACCAGGCCGAGGGCCACCAGGCGGTTGATCAGCGGCACAATGGTCGGGCTCTCCACTCCCAGCTCCTGCGCCAGTTCGCTTTGCGACAGCGGCTGGTGGTGGCGGGCGATGGCGGCGACCGCCACCCAGCTGGCCTGGCTGAGGCCGAGGTTTTTCAGCCGACGATTAACCGCCAGCCGCCAGTGATGGGCGGTCAGATATAAAAGATGGGAAAAGTTAAGCTGTCGATGGTCCATAGGTCGTCTGCCAAAATCGTTAGAGCTCTAACGAGTTTATGTCTGACAACCGGCGGAATTCAAGGGAAAGGATAAAAAATGGTTAACGGTGTGTGCGTTTATTGTGGCGACAGGAGGATACCCCCTCAAATCATTTTCTCATGGAGGATACTCTTATTCTGCGCCATCACCCAGGTGATAAAAGCGCGCAGGGGCGCGGGAATATGTTTGCGACTCGGATAGTAGACGCAGAAATGATCCGCCGGGTAGCGGTAGCTGGGTAATAAGCGAACCAGGCTGCCGGCGTTCAGTTGCGCGGACACCAGCGACTGATAGACAAAGGCGATCCCCAGTCCGCTCTCCGCCGCCTGAATCATCGCCGTATCGGAATCGACGACCAGATCGCCCTTGACGGCGACTTCGCCTGGCTCGCCGTCGGGGCTGATAAATTCCCACCGGTACTTTTCGCCGCTGGGAAAACAGCGGTTGATGCAGCGGAAATTGACCAGCGACTGCGGGGTGTCGGGCGCTCCGGCCTCGTGGAGATAGTCCGGGCTGGCCACTGGGATCAGCGACAGCTTCTCGCCAAAGGGGATGGCAATCATATCTTTGGGCACGTCCCGGGAATAGCGAATGCCAGCGTCAAAACCGGACTCGATAATATTCACTTTCCGATCGGTGGTAAACAACTCCAGCGTCACGTCAGGATAGGCGGTTTTAAAAGCAATAAAATAGCGCTGAAAGAAAAGGTCGAGAACTATGCGCGGTAAATTGACTTTCACCACCCCTTCCGGGGTCAGACGGTGATAATTCAGACTGTCGACCACCCGGCGATAATCATTCACCACCGGCGTCATATTATTAAGAAATTCCTCACCTACGGCGGTTAAAGACAAACTGCGCGTCGAGCGATTGAGCAGGCGCACGCCTAATTTTTCTTCCAGATGATTAATAGCGCTGGTGAGGGCCGGCGGTGAAAGATTTAATGCTCTGGCAGCTTGCCGAAAACTGCCATGTTTCACTATGAGTATTAATATTTCAATTTGTTGCAAATCAGGCAACGTTTTCATTGTTAATTTCCAGCTAACACCGCGTTCGGAATAGATTAATTGTTATCAATGTAAAAGGGAAGTATATATTTAATAACATTCAGCACGTAAGGAAAATAAGGTGAAAACACGTTATCTCGGAAAAGAGAAGTTCCAGGTTTCCGCATTGGGTCTCGGGTGTATGGGAATGAGTTTCGCCTATGGCGGCGCTGAGGAGTCGCAGGCGATAAATACCATCCATGCCGCAGTGGACATGGGGGTGACCTTCCTGGATTCCGCCGAAGTGTATGGGCCTTTTGACAATGAAGTCCTTGTTGGGAAAGCGATTAAAGGCATCCGCGATAAGGTGCAGATTGCCACCAAATTTGGCTTTCGTATTCTGCCGACCGGCCAGGGGCTGGAGCGGATGGCCGGCGTCGACAGCCGTCCGGAACATATTCGCGAGGCGGTGGAAGGGTCGCTGAAGCGGCTGAATATCGAGACCATCGATCTGCTCTATCAGCACCGCGTCGATCCCGCGGTGCCGGTGGAAGAGGTGGTGGGCACCATGGCCGACCTGGTCAAAGAGGGTAAAATTCGCCATATCGGGCTGTCGGAAGTGTCAGCCCAGACGCTGCGCCGGGCCTGCAAGGTGCATCCGATCGCCGCGGTGCAGACGGAATACTCGCTGTGGACCCGTGAGCCGGAGGGCGGCATCCTCAAAGCCTGCCGCGAGCTGGGCGTGGGCTTTGTCCCTTACAGTCCGCTGGGCCGCGGCTTCCTGACGGGCCAGATCACCGACCCCGGCGTCTTCGCAGCCGATGATTTTCGTCGCAATCTGCCGCGCTTCCAGGCCGAAACCATGCGCAAAAACCAGCAACTGCTCGACCGTCTGCAGCAGGTCGCCAGCCGCTACGAGGCCACCCTGGCGCAGATGGCCCTCGCCTGGGTGATGAGCAAAGGGGAAGATATCGTGCCGATCCCCGGGGCGCGAAAAATGAACCATCTGCGCGATAATGCCGCTGCGGCCGATATTATGCTCTCCCCTGAGGATATTCTCGCCATCGATCTTATTTTCGCTCCCGAAAACGTCGCCGGATTACGCTATAACCAGGGCGACTTTAATTTAATCGAAAAATAATCTCCTGAATACGCTCCTCCCGCCGGTCTGGCGGGAGATAAGGTAACTTATGACTATTGCTGTTTCCCGTCCGGCGGGATTGCCTGCGGCGGTGTATGCGCTTTCCGTGGGTTCATTTGGTATTGGCACCACCGAATTTGTGATTATGGGTTTATTACTCGATGTGGCCCATGACTTTCATATATCCATTACGCTCGCCGCCTGGTCTATTACCGCTTATGCCTGTGGGGTGGTGATTGGCGCGCCGCTGCTGACGCCTCTATTAAGCCGTTATCGCAAAAAACCGGCGCTGTTATTTTTAATGATCTTATTTTCCATTGGAAATTTAGGCTGCGCGATCGCTGGTAATATGACCATGCTAATTATTGCCCGGGTAATAACTGCGTTCGCTCACGCCTCGTTCTTCGGAATAAGCTCGGTCTATGCCGCGGAGCTGGCGCCGGTGAATAAACGGGCTTCGGCGGTCTCCGCCGTGTTTCTCGGCGCCACCCTGGCCAATATTCTGGGCGTGCCGCTCGGCGCCTGGGTGGGGCAGTACCTTGGCTGGCGCTATACCTTCTATATGGTCACGCTGATCGGCATTCTCTCCGCCCTGGCGGTGATCGCCCTGGTGCCTGGCCGTCAGGCGCAGCCGTCGGCCCAGAGCCGGATCCGCGATGAGCTGAAGGTGCTCCGTCATCCCGCGGTGCTGCGCAGCCTGCTGATCACCGCCCTCGGGTTCTCCGGCGTCTTCGCCGCCTTCACCTACATCGCGCCGATGCTGAAAACCGTCACCGGGATGAGCGAACACCTCATTCCGCCGGTACTAATGCTGTTCGGCGTCGGGATGGTCGCCGGGAATCATCTTGGCGGCCGACTGACCGACGGCGGCGTCCGCCGGGCGCTGCTGCTAACTCTCGCCTTGCTGAGCGTCGTCCTGTGTCTTTTTCCATGGGCGATTCAGACGCTGCCCGGCGCCTGCGCGGCGGTGTTTCTGCTGGGGGCGGCGATGTTCTCCACCATTCCGCCGCTGCAGATGCAGGCGCTGGACAGCAGTGAGAGCGGCAAAAGCATGGTCTCTTCGTGCAATATCGCCGCCTTTAACCTCGGCAATGCCGGCGGCGCCTGGTTTGGCGGGCTGCTGCTCGCCTCCGGCGTCTCTCTCTCTCACATTCCCCTGGCCGGTGCTTGCCTGACCGCCAGCGGATGGGTTATCGCTAGTGTGACGTTGTCACCTTTAAAAGGAAGTCAAGCATGAAGTATCGATATTTAGGTTCCACCGGGCTGTCGGTTTCGGAGCTCTGTTTTGGCGCCATGACGTTTGGCGAGAAAGGGGCCTTTCTCGGCGCGCCGGGGCGCAACTGGTCGGAATTCGGCGTGGTGCCTGAGCAGACGGCCTACGATCTGGTGTACAAAGCGCTGGACGCCGGGATTAACTTTTTTGATACCGCGGACTGTTATAAGAATGGCCAGGGCGAAGTGCTGCTCGGCAACGCGCTGAAGGGAAAACGCCAGCAGGTGATTATCGGTACCAAAGGACGCTGGCAAACCGACCCCAACCCGAACGCGCTGGGGGCCTCGCGCTACCATATCATCAATGCCGTCGAGGCCAGCCTGCAGCGGCTGAAGACCGATTATATCGATATCTATCACCTTCACGGGTTCGATCCGCGCACCGCGCTGGAGGATACCCTGCGCACGCTGGATACGCTGATCCGCGCCGGGAAAATTCGCTATATCGGGGTCTCCAACTACGCGGCCTGGCAGCTGGCGAAGGCGCTGGGGATCTCGGAGCGCCTTGGGCTGGAGAAATTCTGCGTCTATCAGGGCTATTACAATATCGCCGCGCGTGAACTGGAGCATGAGATTATCCCGCTCAGCGTCGATCAGAACGTCGGCATCACCGTCTGGAGCCCGCTGGCCGGGGGCTTTCTCACCGGCAAATACCCACGCAATCAGGCGTTTCCCGAGGGCAGTCGCCTGGCGAACGCCACGCCGTTCGAATCCGCGCCGATCGCCAACCGCGAGCAGGCCTGGCAGACCCTGGAGGTGATGCAGGAGATTGCCCGCCAGCGCAACGCCAGCGTCGCGCAGGTGGCGCTCAACTGGCTGCGTACCCGTCCGGGGATCGCTTCGCTGGTGATCGGCGCGACCAAACTGGCCCAGCTGGAGGATAACCTGGCGGCGCTGAACTGGACGCTGAGCGACGAGGAGACGGCGATCCTCAACAGCGTGAGCGAGAAAGAGAAACCATACCCCTACTGGCATATCTGCAATGTCGCCGGCGATCGTCGTCTGGCCGATGATATCTATCCCTAATCACCCTACACCCAGGCAACACGCGTATGCCCCGCACGGGGCATACAGAGAGGCTCGATCGTGAAAAAAGTACTCATTGTTGGCGCCGGCCCGGTAGGGTTAATCATTGGCTGCTATCTGAATAAGTATGGAATTGATTTTGATATCATTGATAAAAATACCCACAGCACCACCTGGTCCAAAGCGCTGAGCGTCAGTCCGGCGACCATTAAAGCCTTCCACGGCTTAGGCCTTGCCGGGGAACTGATCGCCCAGGGAAAGCAGGTTCAGTCAGTCTACGCTTACTATAAAAACCGCAAATTTCTGCATATCGATAACCGCCGACTCGCCACCTGTTACCCCTTCCATGTCAGTATCCCGCAGCCGCGGACGGAGAAGATCCTCGAAACGGCGTTGGCCGACGCCGGGCGGGAGGTCAAACGTGGGCACCAGCTGGTCTCCTGGCGCCGGGAGGGGGAACGCTATCACGTCTCCCTGCTCGACGATGCCCGCCGGGCCTGTTCCGCCGCTTATGACTATATTATCGGCGCCGACGGCGCGGCCAGCACCGTTCGCGAGCTGGCCGGGATCGGCTTTAGCGGTCATGACTATCCGCTGCATTTTGTGATGGCGGACGTGCAATTCGACCGCGCGGCGGCGCTCCCGGGAACCTCCTACCATATTGATGAGCAGGGCTTTTTGATTTTCCTGCCCATGCCGGACAATCAGGTCAGGATCGTGATTAAAAAAGCCGGGCGCCTGCCGACGCCGCGTCCGGTGCCGGACCTGCAGGAGATCAACGCCGCGCTGGCGCGCTACTGCCCTCAGGTGCCGCCGGCGCAGACGCTCACCTGGTCCTCCAGCGCCAATTTCTATAACCGCATCGCCGATGACAATCTGCAGCATCATATTATGCTGGCGGGAGATGCCTTCCACCTGTTCAGTCCCATTGGCGGGCAGGGGATGAACACCGGCGTCCAGGATGCGGTGAACCTCGCCTGGAAGCTGGCTTTCTATCTGCACGGCGTGGCCACTGACCGACTGCCGGCGTCCTATCGCGCCCAGCGCTTCGCGGCGGTGAGCGGTGTACTGCGCTCCACCGATCGCGATACCGGCCTGATTGCCGGTCTGGTGCCGAGAAATCATATCGACGGGGTCTACTTTCCGGAGTTTTGCAACCGTCACTACTATCGTCACCAGCTGCCGCTGCAGTACGCCGGCTTCACCGCGACGCAGGCGCAGCACCCGGACGGCCTGGCAGGGCACCATGTTCCCTGGTACGTTTTTGCCTCGCCGCAGGCGATGTTTCGCAACAGCTATGACGTCTTCGCCAGCGGTAAGGTGGTGATCTTTTCCGCCCGCGCCGCTTGTCCTCCTATGTCCCGCCTGAAGCAGGCCGGCTGGTTTATATTCTGCCCCCTCGAACCGGCGGACGAGGCGTTTCTCGAAGCGCTACAGATCGGTCCCGATGACTATGCGGTGGTCAATCCCGATGGCTATGTGGGCTTTACCGGCAGCGAAGCCGGGACACGGCAGTATCTTTCCTCGCTCTACGTAATGGAATAATCATGAACAAAGTCTATATCGTCGCGGCCTGCCGTACGCCGGTGGGGCGCTTTCTTGGCGCCCTGAAAACGGTCTCTGCGGTGGAGCTGGCCGCGCTCACCGTCAGGCACAACCTGCAGCAGGCCGGCATTGACCCGGCGTGGATCGATGAGGTGATCTGCGGCTGCGTCCTTGCCGCCGGGCAGGGGATGGGACCGGCGCGTCAGGTTGCGCTTCGGGCGGGGATCCCGGTGCAAAAGCCGGCTTACACCCTGAATATGATCTGCGGTAGCGGCATGAAAAGCCTGACCGAAGGGGCGATCCATATCCAGAGCGGTTATGCTGACCTGGTGGTCGCCGGCGGAATGGAAAATATGAGTCAGGCGCCGTTTTTGCTGCGGGGAGAGATAAGGGGCGGGATGAAATTCGGCGCGTTCAGCAGTGAGGATGTGATCCAGCGCGACGGATTAACCGATCCGCTGCTGCAGATCCCGATGGGGGAAACGGCGGAGGCCATCGCCGCGCAGGAGCAGATCTCGCGCGCGGCGCAGGACCAGTATGCCCTGGAGAGCCATCACAAAGCCTCCGCCGCCAGCCGCGCCGGCTATTTTGCCGATGAGATGGTGCCGGTGACGGTCAGCGCGAAGCGGGGCGTCAGCACGGTCCGCGAGGATGAGCCGATCCGCCATGATCTTAACGCCGAGCAGCTGGCGGCGTTGAAACCGGCCTTTCGCGCCGACGGCAGCGTCACGGCGGGCAATGCCTCCGGGCTGAACGATGGCGCCGCGTCGGTGATCCTCGCGTCGGCGCGCGCCGTTGCCCGCTATGGCCTGCAGCCGCTGGCGGAGATTGTCTCCTTTGGCGAGGGCGGCGTCGACCCGTCCATGATGGGGCTTGGCCCGCTGCCGGCGATAGCGTGCGCCCTGCGCCGCGGGCGTTTTCAGCTCAGCGATATGGCCCGGCTGGAGATCAACGAAGCCTTTGCCGCGCAGGTGCTGGGGGTGGTCAAGGGACTGGCCAGAGCGCATCAGATGACGGAGGAGGAGATTGCTTCCCGGCTGAACGTCCACGGCGGCGCGATCGCCCTCGGCCATCCGCTGGGTAGTTCCGGGACGCGGATTGTGGTCAGCCTGGTGCACGCGCTGCGCCGGGAGAATCAACCGACCGGCCTGGCGTCGCTGTGCATCGGCGGCGGGATGGGGATTGCGTTACTGGTGAAAACGATCTGAGGAGACAAGCGCCATGGAAAAATTAATTGTGGTGGGTGAGAAATTTACCGATTTTGCCCGGCGGCATGAGAATGTGCTGACGGTGAATGAGTTTGAGCGGTTTGTCTGGAGCGGCGAGCTGGCCGGGGTCGATAAAATCGTTATCGGTCAGGGGGTACAGCTCGACGACATCTCCCGCACCATCTGCATTATTCGTCAGCACTATCCGGACACAATGCGCCAGATCGTCAATCTGCAGGATCTCTATTATCAAAACAATCGCGATCATCAGCGGCTGGTACATAAACGTAAAAAAGCGAATATCCTCATCACCTCGCCGGAAAAACGCGATGAGGATAGCTATTGCGCGCGCCTGATCCTGCAGGATGCCTCGGAGCTGCTCTGCGACCACCAGACTGGGCAACATATTCAGGGGATGGTGCTGATCGAGGCGGCGCGGCAGACCATCATCGCCACCACGGAAAAATTCCTGCTGGCGGAGGCCGGCGTGGCGATGGCGGAGAAGTACTTTACCCTGAGCTCGCTGCAGGTGGCCTTTTCCTGCTTTGTTTTTCCGCTGCCGGTGACCATCGTCCTCAACGTGGTGTCGCGCAAAAGTTCAGCCCATGGCCGCTTCACCTGTGAATGCTCGGTGGGGTTTGACCAGACCGGCACTCGCAAAGCGGAAGTTGGCTTTAGCTTCAGCGTCTATGACCTTAACTACATCACTCGCAAAGAGTGCGAGCAGGCGGCGCAGTGCCATCAACATTATCTGGTCAGTATTGAGCAGGGGGACGGGGATGAGCATCGCCTTTTTTGATGTGGATGAAACGCTGATTACCGGCAAAAGTATGTTCCTGTTTCTGCACCGCTATGCCGCGGAATATCCGCTGCAGTGCGGTTTGACGGCCGCGGCGATTGTCCGGCAGCTGCAGGCGCTCAGCGAAGCGGGTCAGTCGCGGGAGGCGATCAACCGCTACTATTACTCGCTGTTTCGCCACGAGTCGCGCCCCCGGGTGCGGGCGGTCGCCGAGCGCCTGTATCGCGAAGGCGGATATGGTTTTCACCGCGAGGTGGCGGCGCGCCTCAGGCAGCACCAGGCGTGGGGGGATGACGTGGTGTTTGTCTCCGGGTCGATGACCGACATTCTCTGGCCGGCGATGGCGGCGCTGGGGGTGGAACATGCCCTGTGCTCAGAGCCGGTCGTGGTGGATGACCGCTATACCGGCGAGCTCTGGCGGACCGCCATCGGCGAACACAAGGCGGCGCATGCCCAATGCTATGCGCAGGAACAGGGCCAGCCGCTGGCGGCGTGCTACGCCTTCGGCGATCATATCTCGGATCTGCCGCTGCTCGCCGCGGTCGGCCACCCCTGCGCGGTGAATCCCTCTCCGGGGCTGCTGGCGGAGGCGCAGCGTCGGGGATGGCCAGTGCTGTGGTCCACCGGCGGCTGACGGCGCGACGGCAAAAAAAAGGGGCGGCGCAATGCCACCCCTGATTCACTCCCTGACGGGGATCAGCCCGGGTAGATGCCGCGGTCTTTACGCGCCATCAGGATGCGCTCGCAGGCCACGATATAGGCGGCGGTACGCAGGGTACATTCTTTCTCGGCCGCTTTATCGCAGACGTGAATAATGGCGTCGGTCATGATGCGGTCCATCTTGGCGTTGATCTCCTCTTCGCTCCAGAAGAAGCTGGCCATGTCCTGCACCCACTCAAAGTAGCTGACGGTCACCCCGCCGGCGTTGCAGATAACGTCCGGCACCACGATCACCCCGCGCTCGGCCAGCACATCGTCCGCTTCCGGATAGGTTGGGCCGTTAGCCCCTTCCAGCACCAGTTTGCAGCTCAGCTTCTCAGCGCGCTCGCGGGTGATTTGCCCTTCCAGCGCCGCCGGGATCAGGATGTCCATCGGGGTGGTCCAGAACGCCTCTTTATCGATCTCCTGGGCGCCCGGGAAACCGGCGATCTGCTTTTTCTCCGCCTGCCAGGCGGTGAGGGCGGCCATATCAATCCCGCCTTCGTTGTACAGGGTGGCGGTGTGATCCTGAATGACCACTACGCGGGCGCCGACGCCGGCGAACAGGCGCGCCGCTTCGCTACCGACGTTACCAAAGCCCTGCAGCGCCACTTTAGCGCCTTCAATTTCGATGCCGGCGCGACGGGCCACTTCCCGGCCGGTGACGAACACGCCGCGTCCGGTGGCTTTTTCACGACCGAGGGAGCCGCCGAGGTGGATCGGCTTGCCGGTGACTACGCCGGTGATGGTGGTGCCATGGTTCATGGAGTAGGTGTCCATCATCCACGCCATCACTTTGCCGTTGGTGCCAACGTCCGGCGCCGGAATATCTTTCTGCGGCCCGATGATAATGCCGATTTCGCTGGTATAGCGGCGAGTCAGGCGTTCCAGTTCACCTTCCGACAGCGAGAAGGGGTCGACGCGGATGCCGCCTTTGGCCCCGCCGTAAGGAATATTGACCGCGGCGCACTTAATGGTCATCCAGGCAGAAAGTGCCATGACTTCGTTAAGATCAACATCCGGATGGTAGCGAACACCACCTTTACCCGGCCCACGCGAAAGATTGTGCTGAACGCGATAGCCCTCGAAGTGGCGAATGGTGCCGTCGTCCATCTGCACAGGGATGTCGACGATCAGCGCACGCTTCGGATGGCGCAGGGTTTCCACCCAGTAGGCAAGATCGCCGAGATAAGGCGCGACACGGTCGATCTGGCGCAGGTAGGTGGTCCATGGAGATGTACTACTTTCAGATGCGTAAGATAACTTTTCCATAAGAGTCCTGTTTCTCAGTGTTATTTATGTCGTGTAAAACCGTGGAATAGCTACAGCAGTAAACTCTGTGCAATGAATGGTATCACCAATTTTATAAAGCGGTATTTGACGGCAATTCCGATTTTTAAATTTTTGTTAGAAATTTTATTTTTTAAGTGAATAACTACGCACGAGAACCACCCGCAAGCTGTGCATTTTAATTCACTTTTTATTCACTTAAGTGCATAAGAAAATATTTTTTCTATGTTTTTCATTATCTTGATGATCTTCAAAAAGTGAATAAATTGCGTTTCCCCATATTGACAATCTTATTGTTCACAGGCCAGCATTAGCCCACACAACAACATGGCGTTAACCATGAATTAACAAATACCCGTAAAAATAATAGGGCTTAACTTTTCTGTGGTGAATATTTTTACCATCGCAGCGGGCGCGCTCGTGCCCAAAATAAGCCGAGGGTCAGGGTTAATGTCGATTGTCCAACGCGGCGGGAGCGTTTTCCGTCGTCTTACGTTCCGGAGATGAATGATGTCAGGCAGTATGACTCGCGAAGATTTTGACGCTTACCTGGTTCCCTGTTTTGCCCCCGCGCCGTTTATTCCGGTGAGGGCGGCGGGCTCCCGCGTCTGGGACCAGCAGGGGAAAGAGTATATCGATATGGCCGGCGGCATCGCAGTGAACGCCCTCGGCCATGCCCACCCGGCGCTGGCTGAGGCCCTGCAGGGTCAGCTGGCGAAACTGTGGCATATCGGCAATGGCTATACCAACGAACCGGTGCTGCAGCTGGCGAAAACCCTGGTGCAGTCCACCTTTGCCGACAAGGTGTTCTTCTGCAACTCCGGCGCTGAAGCGAACGAGGCGGCCCTTAAGCTGGCGCGGAAATATGCCCACGATAAGTTCGGCGGTGAAAAAAGCGAAATCATCGCCTTCAACCACGCCTTCCATGGCCGCACGCTGTTCACCGTCTCCGTCGGCGGCCAGCCGAAATATTCCAGCGATTATGCGCCGCTGCCGCAGGGCATTACCCATCTGCCCTATAACGATATCGAGGCGGTCACCGCGGCGATCTCCTCACGTACCTGCGCGGTGATCGTCGAGCCGATTATCGGCGAAGGCGGGGTGATCCCGGCGGACCCGGCGTTCCTCCAGGCGCTGCGCGCCCTCTGCGATCGCCATCACGCCACCCTGATATTCGATGAGGTGCAGACCGGCGCCGGTCGTACCGGCCATCTCTACGCCTACCAGCATTACAACGTCGTCCCGGACATCCTCACCAGCGCCAAAGGGCTGGGGGGCGGCTTCCCGATCGGCGCGATGCTGGCGAAAGAGGCCTGGGCGCAGGTCTTCCAGCCAGGCACCCATGGCACCACCTTCGGCGGTAACCCGCTGGCGGCGACCGTCGCCAACGCCGTGCTGGCCCATCTGGATGCGCCGCTGCTGGCGGGCGTCGGCGAGCGCCATGCGCTGATCGTCGACCAGCTGAATGCCCTCTCTGCCCGCTACGATGCGTTCAGCGCCGTGCGCGGCGCCGGTCTGCTGATCGGCGCCGAGCTGGCCGGACCGCTGCGCGGGAAGGCCAAAACCCTGACCAACCTGGCGGCGGAAGAGGGGGTGATCGCCCTGATTGCCGGTCCGGACGTGCTGCGCTTCGCGCCGGCGCTCAATATCCCGCTGGCGGATATTGCGCAAGCCTTCGTGCGCCTTGATCGCGCCGTTGCCCGCTTAACCCGCTAACCGGGAGGACGGCCTGTGATGCTATTTCGTCCCGTAAGGGAAAACGATCTTGACGACATCGTCCGCCTTGCCGCGCGGGCGGGGGTCGGCATGACCTCTTTACCCCATGATGCCGGGCGCCTGGCCGCCCGGATACGCCGCAGCATTGACACCTTCGCCGGCGCGCTGCCGCGCGGCCAGCAAGGCTTTCTGTTTGTGCTGGAAGACACCGCGCTGGAGCGGGTGGTGGGGGTCAGCGCCATTGAGGTGGCGGTGGGCCTGGACGAGCCGTTTTACAATTTTCGCATTCAGAAAACGGTTCGCGCCTCGAAAGCGCTGGGGGTCTATAAGCCTCAGGAGCTGCTCAATCTGAGCTATGACCACACCGGTCACAGCGAGCTGTGTACGCTGTTTCTCGACCCCGGGTATCAGCGCAACCGCAACGGTCTGCTGCTCTCCAAGGCGCGGTTTTTGTTTATCGCCGCCTTCCGCGAGTGGTTTTCGCCGCACCTGTTTGCCGAACTGCGCGGCTGCAGCGATGAGCAAGGGCAGTCGCCGTTCTGGGATGCGCTGGGCCATCACTTCTTCGAGATCCCGTTCGCCGATGCCGACCGGCTGACCGGCACCGGCATGAAAACCTTTATTGCCGAGCTGATGCCGGCGTACCCGATCTATATCTCGCTGCTGCCGGAGAATGCCCGTCAGGTCATCGGTCAGGTGCATCCCAACACCGCCCCGGCGCGGGCGATCCTCGAGAAAGAGGGGTTCAGCTGGCGCGGCTCGGTGGATATTTTCGATGCCGGTCCGGTGCTGGAGGCGGAGACCGATCAGATCCGCGCCGTGCGCGACTGCCAGTGCCTGCCGGCTCAGCAGCTGACGGGCACGCTGTCGGCGCCGACGCTGGTCGCCAACGGTCAGTTCGACAATTTTCGGGCGCTGCTGGTGGCCCACGAAGAGCAGGTCTCACTGGACGCCGCCGCGCTGGATGCGCTGCAGGTCACTGAAACCGACCGCGTTTACACGGTAACCCTGAACCCAGAGGAAAACAGATCATGGCGGTAAAAGCACAGTTCATAGCCGGGCAGTGGCAGCCGGGCAGCGGCGCTACGATGAGTAAACTGGCCCCGGAGGATCAATCTCTGCTGTGGCAGGCGGCCAGCGCGGGGGCCGACGACGTCCAGGCGGCCTGCGCCGCGGCGCGGGCGGCGTTTTATCCCTGGTCGCACCGCCCGCTGGCCGAGCGTATTGACGTCGTCCAGCGTTTCGCCGCGCTGCTGGAGACGCACAAAGAGGCGCTGGCGACCTTGATCTCCCGGGAGACCAGCAAGCCGCTGTGGGAGACTCGCACCGAAGTGCAGGCGATGATCGGCAAAGCCGCCATCTCCGTCGAGGCCTATCACCAGCGGACAGGCTTTCACGAGTCGACCCTGCCGGACGGTAAAGCGCAGCTGCGCCACAAGCCGCACGGCGTGATGGCGGTCTTCGGTCCCTACAACTTCCCGGGCCATCTGCCCAACGGGCATATCATTCCGGCGCTGATCGCCGGTAACACCGTGGTGTTTAAACCCAGCGAGCTGACGCCGGCCACTGCGGAACTGACGGTCCAGCTGTGGCAGCAGGCGGGCGTCCCCGACGGGGTGATTAACCTGCTGCAGGGCGGGAAAGCCACCGGCCAGGCGCTGCTGGAAAACCGCGATATCGACGGCGTGCTGTTCACCGGCAGCGCGGCGGCGGGTTTCCACTTCCATCGCTACTTCGGCGGTCAACCGGAGAAGATGCTGGCCCTCGAGATGGGCGGCAACAACGCGCTGATCGTGGCCGACGTGGCCGATGTCGATGCGGCGCTGCATGTGATTATCCAGTCGGCGTTTATCTCCGCCGGACAGCGCTGCACCTGCGCGCGCCGGCTGATCGTTCAGCGCGGCGAGCAGGGGGATGCGCTGCTGCGGCGACTGGTGGAGGCCAGCGCGCAGATCCGCGCCGGGAAATGGAATGACCAGCCGGCGCCGTTTATGGGCGGGGTGATTTCCCTTGAGGCGGCGCAGAACATGCTGGCGGCGCAGCAGAAACTGGAGGCGCTCGGCGGCAAGGTGCTGCTGCGTATGCGCCAGCCTGACCCGCACTCCACGGTGCTGACCCCGGGGATCGTCGATGTCACCGGTATCGAGGTGCCGGATGAAGAGTACTTTGGTCCGCTGCTGACGGTTATCCGTTACGACGACTTCCCGGAGGCGATTCGCCTCGCCAACCAGACCCGCTATGGCCTGGCCGTAGGGCTGATCTCCCGCGATGCGGCGCAGTTTGACCAGCTGGCGGACGAGGCGCGAGCCGGGATCGTCAACTGGAACAAGCCGCTGACCGGCGCTTCCAGTAAAGCGCCGTTTGGCGGGGTGGGCGCCTCCGGCAACCACCGCGCGGCAGCGTGGTACGCCGCCGATTACTGTGCCTGGCCGATGGCCTCTCTGGTCAGCGACACGCTGACGCTTCCGGCGAACGTATCGCCGGGCCTGCCATTTTGATAACGGATCCTGTGAGGACATATGTCTGGTTTTGAAGCTAACTTTGATGGCCTGGTCGGCCCGACGCACCACTACGCCGGACTCTCCGTCGGCAATGAAGCCTCGCAAAATAACCGCGATGGTCTCTCTAACCCTAAAAAGGCCGCGCTGCAGGGGCTGTATAAAATGAAAGCCCTGGCCGACCGCGGATTCGTGCAGGGGATCCTGCCGCCGCAGCCGCGGCCGAACCTGCGCCTGCTGCGCGACCTGGGATTCGAGGGTAGCGATGAGCAGGTCATCCGCCAGGCGGCCCAGGCGGCGCCGCAGCTGCTCTCCGCCTTCAGCTCCGCCTCGTCGATGTGGACCGCCAACGCGGCGACCGTTTCGCCGTCGGCGGACAGCGCCGATGGCAAAGTCCATTTCACTGTCGCCAACCTGAACAATAAGCTGCACCGCATGCAGGAGGCGCCCACCACCTCGGCGATCCTGCGCGCCACCTTCGCCGATCCGCGCTACTTCGCCCATCACGCGGCGCTACCGCAGCATGGCGACCTCGGCGACGAAGGGGCGGCCAACCATAACCGCTTCTGCCGGGAGTACGATCGTCAGGGCGTGCAGCTGTTTGTCTACGGTCGACGCGCCAGCGGCGGCATCGCCCCGGTGAAGTATCCGGCGCGGCAGACCCTGGAGGCCAGCGAAGCGGTGGCCCGTCTGCACCAGCTGGATCCGCGCTATACGGTGTTTGCCCAGCAGGCGCCGCAGGCTATCGATCGCGGCGTGTTTCATAACGACGTTATCGCGGTCAGCAATCGCCATGTGCTGTTCCACCATCAGCAGGCGTTTGTCGATCAGTCGACAGTATTGGCGACGCTGCGGGCAAAAAGCGACCGTCTCGATATCCCGTTTACCAGCGTGGAAGTGCCGGACGAGCGGGTGTCGCTCGATGACGCCGTGGCCTCCTATCTGTTCAACAGCCAACTGCTGAGCAAACCCGACGGCAAGATGCTGATCGTGGTGCCAGAGGAGTGCCGGCAGCGGGAAAACGTCTGGCGCTACCTGGGCGACCTTGCGGCCGACATCGCGTCGCCGATCGATGAAGTGGCGGTTTTTGACCTGCGGGAAAGCATGCGCAACGGCGGCGGCCCGGCCTGCCTGCGGCTGCGGGTGGTGCTCAACGAGGCGGAGCGCGACGCGGTCAACGCCCACAGCCTGATGAACGACGAGCGTTACCAGCAGCTGACGGCGTGGGTGGAAAAACACTACCGTGACCGGCTGCACGCCCGCGATCTGGCGGACCCGCAGCTGCTGCGCGAGGTTTATCAGGCGCTGGATGAGCTGACGCAGATCCTGCGTCTGGGCCCTGTCTATGATTTTCAGCGTTAAGGAGCGGCAGATGGAGCATCTGGTTAACGATTTACTGCACTGCCGCCTGCAGGGGTGGACCTTTCCGGCGCACATCGAGACCCGCTGGCTGGGCGAGGGCATCCTGCAGCTGCTGCCGTCCACGCCGTGGCGTCAGGCGACGATCCTCTCCGCTGGCGTCCATGGCAATGAGACCGCGCCGACCGAGCTGCTGCTGCAGCTGACCCACGATCTGAGCCAGGGGCGGCAGCCGCTCACCCAGGCGCTGCTGATCGTCTTTGGTAACCTGCCGGCGATCCGCGCCGCGCGTCGCTATCTGCACAACGACCTCAATCGCCTGTTCGGCGGCCGCCATCTGGCGGTCTCCCCGGGCAATGAGTCGCGGCGGGCTTTTGCCCTCGAGCAGGCGGTGCAAGCCTTCTATCGCGCCGCCGACGCGGCGGGGCCGGTCAGCCGCAGCCATCTCGATATGCATACCGCCATTCGCGGGTCGCTGTATCGCCAGTTTGCGTTGCTCCCGGCCCACGCGGAGGATTTTTCGCCCGGCTTCTACCAGCTGCTGCAGGCCAGCGGGATGGACGCCATCGTGCGCCATACCGAAGCGGGCGGCACCTTCACTCATTTCACCTGCGAAAAGTTCGCCGCGCAAAGCGCCACCCTTGAGCTGGGAAAAGTGATGCCGTTCGGCGCCAACGATCTCAGCCTGTTCGCCGCCGCCGACGCGGCGATCCGGGCCTGGATTTCTGACGCGCCGCTGCCCACGCGCGACAAAGCGCCGGTGGATTACTTCCTGGTCGAGGAGAGCATCATCAAGCGCGAAGGGGAATTTACGCTCAATCTGGCGGCCAACGTCGAGAACTTCACCGCGCTCCCGGCAGGGTATGAGATCGCCCGCCAGGCAGAGAAACGGTGGGTGGTGCAGGCCCGGGCCCCCTATATCCTCTTTCCCAATGCCGGGGTCGCCACCGGCCAGCGCGCCGGGCTGCTGCTCCGCGCCGCGGCGCTTCGCCTCCCGCAACCAGCCTGAGGAAACACCATGACTGAACATCAACATCAGGCGCCATCTGCCGCCGGAGGTGAAGGCGCGTCACAGCTTAAGCGCGGGCTTGGCGCCCGCCATATCCAGATGATCGCCCTCGGCGGCGCCATCGGCACCGGGCTGTTTATGGGGGCGGGGCGCAACATCGCCGTCGCCGGCACCTCGATTCTGGTTATCTATGTGCTGGTCGGGTTCTTTACCTATATGGTGATGCGGGCGATGGGGGAGCTGCTGCTCACCCGCCATGACTACCGCTCGTTTGCCGACTTTGTCGGCGAATATCTCGGACCGCAGGCCAGCTTTTATCTCGGCTGGACCTACTGGCTGAGCTGGGTGGTGACCTGTATCGCCGACGTGGTGGTGTGCGGGAGCTATATGCAGTACTGGTTCCCCGAGCTGTCGGCGTGGATGCCGGCCCTCAGCATGCTGGCTATCCTGTTCCTGCTCAACCTGCTGTCGGTGAAAATGTTTGGCGAGGCGGAGTTCTGGTTCGCCCTGATCAAGGTGATCACCATTATCGCCCTGATCGCCACCGGCGGCTGGATGATTGCCACCGGCTGGACCTCTCCGGACGGCGTGACGGCTTCTCTGAGCCATCTCACCGACCCGACGGCCTTTATGCCTCACGGTATCACC
This sequence comes from Klebsiella sp. M041, assembly GCF_059759695.1. Taxonomy (NCBI): domain Bacteria; kingdom Pseudomonadati; phylum Pseudomonadota; class Gammaproteobacteria; order Enterobacterales; family Enterobacteriaceae; genus Klebsiella; species Klebsiella sp. M041. The sequence continues at coordinate 205,863 of NZ_JCAXWU010000009.1, read as the reverse complement.
GGCTTTTTCGCCGGCTTCCAGATAGCGATCTTCTCCTTTACCGGCATCGAACTGCTGGGGACGATGACGGCGGAGACCCGCGATCCACAGCGCATTTTGCCCAAGGCGATCAATGCCCTGCCGCTGCGGATTATCATCTTCTATCTGCTGTCGATGGTGGTGATCATCGCTGTCGCCTCCTGGCCGGGAGTGTCGGCGGAGACCAGCCCCTTCGTGACGCTGTTTGCCAAAGCCGGGCTGCCCGCGGCGGCGGCGGTGATTAACTTCGTGGCGCTGACCTCGGCGATGTCCTCGGCCAACAGCGGGGTCTTCTCCAGCACCCGCATGCTGTACGGCCTGTCGGTGGAGAAGCATGCGCACTGGCAGTTCCGTATTCTGTCGCGCAGCACCCGCATCCCGGTGCGCAGCCTGCTGTTTTCCTGCTTCTGTATGCTGATCGGTACGCTGCTGCTGTTCCTGGTGCCGAATGTGATGACCCTGTTTACCATCGTCTCGACCCTGGCGGCGATTATGGTGGTGTTCAGCTGGGGGATGATCCTCGTGGCCTATCTGGTTTATCGCCGTCAGCGTCCGGACCTGCACGCCGGTTCGATCTTTAAGATGCCCTTTGGCGTGGCGATGAGCTGGGTGAGCCTGCTGTTCTTCGCGTTCGCTATCTTCATCATGATCTTTGACCCGGACACGCTGCTGGCGCTGCTGGCTTCTCCGCTGTGGTTTATCGCGCTGTGGGCCTTCTGGAAGCTGAAGCAGCGGCGCGAGGGGCAGCTTCAGCTGGACAATCAGAGCGCCTGACACCCGCCGGCCCTGGCGGCCGGCTACAAGTCGTCTTAACCGTTGTTCTCGTTTGTCTGCCCGGTGGCGGCTGGCGCCTTACCGGGCCTGGATGCTTACCGGGCCCGGAAGGGTGCAGTTTCACCCGCGGTATGATCCCCCCGTAGGCCCGCGCAAGCGCAGCGCCGCCGGGCAGGATGGTCGGCTTCGCAGCAGCTTTACTGCCCGGTGGCGGCTGGCGCCTTACCGGGCCTACTGTCTTACTGAACCTGGGATGAGCGGTTTCCCACGTGGCGCGATCTCCCTGTAGGCCCGCGCAAGCGCAGCGCCGCCGGGCGGGATACTCGGCTCCGCAGCGGCTTTACTGCCCGGTGGCGGTTGGCGCCTTACCGGGCCTGGATGCTTACCGGGCCCGGAAGGGTGTAGTTTCACCCGCGGTATGATCCCCCGTAGGCCCGCGCAAGCGCAGCGCCGCCGGGCGGGATAGTCGGCTTCGCAGCAGCTTTACTGCCCGGTGGCGGTTGGCGCCTTACCGGGCCTACTGTCTTACTGAGCCTGGGATGAGCGGTTTCCCGCGTGGCGCGATCTCCCTGTAGGCCCGCGCAAGCGCAGCGCCGCCGGGCGGGATAGTCGGCTTCGCAGCGGCTTTACTGCCCGGTGGCGGCTGGCGCCTTACCGGGCCTACTTTCTTACTGAGCCTGGGATGAGCGGTTTCCCGCGTGGCGCGATCTCCCTGTAGGCCCGCGCAAGCGCAGCGCCGCCGGGCGGGATAGTCGGCTTCGCAGCAGCTTTACTGCCCGGTGGCGGCTGGCGCCTTACCGGGCCTACTGTCTTACTGAGCCTGGGATGAGCGGTTTCCCACGAGGCGCGATCTTCCTGTAGGCCCGCGCAAGCGCAGCGCCGCCGGGCAGGATGGTCGACCCGGACCGGCTGCGGTTAGGCGCTTTCCGCCCGGGGGCGCGCCGCGCCAGGGACGGATTTCATCCGGCTGGCGCAGAATATCGCCAGCAGCGAAATCGCCACCGTAACGCCCAGGTAGATGGCCACCGGTCGCCAGTCACCATCGTATTTCGCCAGCAGACCGGTGGCGATAAGCGGCGCGGTGCCCCCGGCCAGCGCGGCGCCCAGCTGGTAACCCAGGGTGATCCCGGTGTAGCGCACATTGGCGCTGAAAATCTCTGAGCACAGGGTACCCAGCACCGCGGTCACCGGCGCCCACAGGATGCCGAAGGCAACGATCGTCGCCAGCATAATGCCCCAGCTGGTGCCGGTGTCGAGCAGCAGGAACCACGGAACGATAAACAGCCCCAGCAGCACCACGCTCAGGGTGTACATCTTTTGCCGGCCCACCTTGTCGGACAGCAGCCCCATCAGCGGGATCATCACGGTGGCCACCAGCGCGCCGAGGGTGACGGATTCCAGCGCCTGCGACTTCTGATAGCTCAGGGTGGTAGTGGCGTAGCTGACCACAAAGGTAGAGAAGATATAGAAGGGGGCGGTCTCCACCACTTTCAGACCCGCGGCGATCAGCACCTCCCGCCAGTGGTGTTTGAGCGTCACGCGCAGCGGAGCCTTCGCCACCTGGCCAGACTGTTTCACCTGCTTAAAGGCGGGCGTTTCGTCGATATCTTTGCGGATCCATAGGCCGAGGAAAACGAGGACGGAGCTGAGCAGGAACGGAATGCGCCAGCCCCAGGCAAGAAACTGCGCCTCATCGAACAGGGTCATCAGCGAGACGATAAAGGTCGCCATCAGCATGCCGATGGTCACGCCGGCCTGAGGAATACTGCCGAAAAAGCCTTTCCGCTTTTCCGGGGCGTATTCGTAGGCCAGCAGCAGCGCGCCGCCCCATTCGCCGCCGATACCCATGCCCTGAATAATGCGCAGGGTAATCAGCAGGGCGGGCGCCCACAGGCCCACCATTTCGTAGGTGGGCAGCAGGCCAATGGCCACCGTGGCGCTGCCCATCAGCGACAGGGTCAGCACCAGCGTCTTCTTGCGACCGATGCGATCGCCGATGTGGGCGAAAATGACCCCGCCGATGGGGCGGATAAAAAAGGTGAGCGAAAAGGAGAGCCAGGAGAGGATCAGGCCGATGACCGGGTCGACCATCGGAAAGAAGATTTTGTTAAACACCAGCGCGGCGGCGGTGCCATAGAGAAAATAATCAAACCATTCGATGGCGCTGCCGGTCAGGCTCGCGATCAGGACCTTCTTGTTTTTCTGCAGAATGGATGCAGTGTTGCTTTCTGGATTGCTCATTACGAAACGTTCTCCCGCCACGGTAAAAGGTCAGGTGTCACTCTGTGCGTGCAGGGTGCAACCTGATGTGAAAAAGGTTGTGTAATTGTTAAGCAACTTAGAGTTGATGGTTACAATTGGCAAGTTATCCCTCGGCAACGCGGGCGAGAAAACGCGCTTTTGTCTGGTGTAACCGCGAGGTAAATTTTTATTTTCCACCTGTTTTTGCTGTTTTTTGTTATTTTCATGGTCAGTTATTCAGGTGCAACCTGTGTGTTTTTAGATGTTTCTTGTTATTTCAAAATGGTTACAAATCGACGTCGCTTTGCGCCCCGGCAGGCGGCGTTTATGATGGCCGGACTATCCTCTCTGCGCGGCTGAGAGGTGATTGAGGAGATCAGAATGGCAGAACAATTTCCCCCGCTGTCGGCGACGACGCTGGCGGCGGCTAACCTGACTGGCGGCTGGCTGGCGCAGAACGATCTGGCGACGCTGACCGCGCCGCCGGCAGTGGATGTGGTGGTGCTGGCTGGCAATGCCGTGATCCCCACCATCGACGCCGCCTGCCGGTTGGCGGCGGAGCAGGAGGTTCCGCTGCTGATCAGCGGCGGCGTAGGACACTCCACCGGTTTTCTGTATGAGGCGGTGCGCGAGGATCCCCGCTACCGTTCGCTCGCGGTGGAGGGCCGCCCGGAAGCGCATATTCTGGCGGATATTGCGCATGACTTCTGGCACATTCCTCGCCCGCGGCTGGTGGTGGAGGATCGGTCGACCAACTGCGGTGAAAACGCGCGCTTTACCCGCACAATGCTGGAGAGCCGGGGGATCCCCCATCGTCGCGGGATCGTCATTCAGGACCCCACCATGCAGCGGCGGACGATGGCCACCTTCGCCCGCGTCTGGCAGGGGGCGACGACGCCGCCGCAGTGGCTGAGCTTTCCCGGCTGCTCGCCGGTGCTGGAGCAGACCGACGGCCAGCTGGGGTTCGCGGGCGGCGGGGCGGGGCTGTGGCCGATGACCCGCTACCTCGCGCTGCTGCTGGGCGAGCTGCCGCGCCTGCAGGATTCCCCTGAAGGGTACGGTCCGCGGGGGAAAGACTTTATCAGCCACGTGACCTTCCCGCCGGCGATCCTCGACGCCTGGCGACAGCTGCGGGAGGATGACCGGCTTGCCGGGGCGCTGCAGGCCCGCCTCCTCGGCTGAAAAATGCCCGTTTGCGGCAGATTTATCGCAAACGGGCAATTTGTGTTATTGAAATGTAACCTCAACCGGCCATTTTTGGCTCGGTTTTATGAATCAGCTCACAGAAATGCGCCAACGTGCTGCAAATCCACGGCTTATCCGCCCGATATTTAACAAAAAAATCACTTGTTAAATACAAATGCACCACAGGAGCAGCCATGACAGCACCCGTTCAACACCCAATGTATATTGATGGCCAGTTCGTTACCGGTTGCGGCGACGGCTGGATCGACGTGCTTAACCCGGCGACTGAAGCGCTGCTGTCGCGGATCCCGGACGGGACCGCGGAAGAGGCGCGGCTGGCGATTGACGCCGCAGAGCGCGCCCAGCCGGCCTGGGAGGCGCTGCCGGCCATTGAGCGCGCGGGCTGGCTGCGCAAAATTGCCGCCGGCATTCGTCAGCGTGCTGACGACATCGCCGGGCTGATCGTCGCTGAAGGGGGCAAGATCCAGCAGCTGGCGGCGGTGGAGGTTGCGTTTACCGCCGACTATCTCGACTACATGGCCGAATGGGCGCGGCGGTATGAAGGGGAGATCGTGCAGAGCGACCGTCCCGGGGAGAATATCCTCGTCTTCAAACGCGCGCTGGGGGTGACCACCGGGATCCTGCCGTGGAACTTCCCGTTCTTTCTTATCGCCCGCAAGCTGGCGCCGGCGCTGATCACCGGCAACACTATCGTCATTAAGCCCAGCGAATTCACGCCAAACAACGCCATCGCTTTCGCCGAGATCGTCCACCAGGTTGGGCTGCCGAAAGGGGTCTTTAACCTGGTGCTCGGCCGTGGGGAAACCGTCGGCCAGGAGCTGGCCGGCAATCCGAAGGTGGCGATGGTCAGCATGACCGGCAGCGTAGCGGCGGGGGAGAAAATCATGGCCGCCGCGGCAAAAAATATCACCAAAGTGTGCCTCGAGCTCGGCGGCAAAGCGCCGGCCATCGTCATGGACGATGCGGATCTGGAGCTGGCGGTGAAGGCGGTGGTGGACTCGCGGGTGATCAACACCGGGCAGGTGTGCAACTGCGTCGAGCGGGTCTATGTTCAGCAGGGGATTTACGATCGCTTCGTCAACCGCCTCGGCGAGGCGATGAAGGCTGTGCAGTTTGGCGACCCGGCGGCGCGGGATGACATCGCCATGGGGCCGCTGATTAACGCCGCCGCGCGGGATCAGGTGGCGCGCAAAGTGGCAAAGGCGGTGGCGCAGGGGGCGCGGGTCGCGCTGGGCGGTCAGCCGCAGGAGGGGAAAGGCTATTTTTATCCGCCGACCCTGCTGCTGGATGTGCGTCAAGAGATGGATATTATCCATGAGGAAACCTTCGGGCCGGTGCTGCCGGTGGTGGCGTTTTCGACGCTCGATGAAGCGCTGGCGATGGCCAATGACAGCGATTATGGCCTGACCTCCTCGATCTATACCCGCGATCTTAATGTGGCGATGAAGGCGATTAAGGGGCTGAAATTCGGCGAAACCTATATCAACCGCGAGAACTTTGAGGCGATGCAGGGATTCCACGCCGGCTGGCGTAAATCGGGGATCGGCGGCGCAGATGGCCGCCATGGCCTGAATGAGTACCTGCAGACTCAGGTGGTCTATCTGCAGGCCTGAGGCGCTCAATGCAGAATCGGCGGGCAGCGCAGGCTGTCCGCCGTTCACTTAGCGGGCAAATTTCTCCAGCACGCGGATCAGTTGGGTGACAAAGCCGTATTCGTTATCGTACCAGGCGACGGTTTTCACCAGCTGTACGCCGCCGGCCTCCACAATCTCCAGCTGGGTGGCATCGTAGATTGAACCGAAATGGCTGCCGATGATATCGGAAGAGACAATCTCTTCTTCGGTGTAGCCAAAGGATTCATTGCCCTCTGCTGCCTGCTTCATCGCCTGATTGACCTCATCCGCAGTCACTTTTTTCTCCAGCACCGACACCAGCTCCGTCACTGAGCCGGTTTTGGTCGGTACGCGCTGGGCATGGCCTTTCAGCTTCCCGCTCAGGGCGGGGATCACCAGGCCGATAGCCTTGGCTGCGCCGGTAGTGTGCGGGATGACGTTTTCCGCCGCCGCCCTGGAGGCGCGCAGATCTTTACCGCGCGGCCCGTCCACCAGCGACTGGGTGCCGGTATAGGCGTGGATAGTGGTCATGGTGCCTACGGTGATGCCGAAGGCATCCTGCAGGACTTTGGCCATCGGCGCCAGGCAGTTGGTGGTGCAGGAGGCGACGGAGATGATGGTGTCATCCGGCGTCAGGGTGTCATCGTTGACGTTATAGACGATAGTTTTCATTTCGCCGGCGGGGGCGGAAATCAGCACCTTGCGCGCGCCGGCCTGGAGATGGGCCTGCGATTTCTCTGCCGAGGTGTAGAACCCGGTACACTCCACAATCACTTCCGCGCCCGCCGCCTGCCACGGAATATGCTGCGCCTCTTTTTCGGCATACACGGTGATGGTCTTACCGTTGACGATCAGCGCATCTTCCGTGAAGTCGACGCTCCACGGGAAGGGGCCGTAGTTTGAATCATGCTTTAGCAGGTAGGCCAGTACTTTTGGCGAGGTGAGGTCGTTGATAGCCACCACCTCGAGGCTGCTGTCGACTTCTAATAAACGGCGTAACACCAGACGTCCGATACGACCAAAACCATTAATCCCAAGTTTACTCATGGATATTCTCCGGTTGGTAAAACGACTCGATGTGATAAAACTCCTCCAGGCTTAGTCCTGACTCGCAGCCAGGTCAACTGACAATCTGTGCGGTTCGCTGCCGGGCCCGCAGCATGAGCCAGAAAAGTGGATGTTTTGGCGGACTTTTTTATCCGTGACGGCAGGGAATAATTTTTGTTACCGGAGATGAGGGGGTCGCCTGCTGGCGAAGCGGTGAAAAGCGTCTATGCTTAACTATTGAATAACTTAGTAAAATATTGCCGTTAGATGAAGGGAGAGCTTATGGGATTCTGGAGAATCGTTTTTACTATCATTCTGCCGCCGCTGGGAGTACTGCTGGGGAAAGGTTTCGGCTGGGCGTTTATTCTCAACATTATTCTGACCCTGCTGGGCTATATTCCAGGCCTGATCCACGCCTTCTGGGTGCAGACCCGCGATTAAGGGCTGGCCCCTCAGGCCAGGCTTCCCCCTGGGACCCGCTCAGGGGGGAATCAGGCTCTCTTTATACAGCAGCCTGTTTTCCTTCGACCAGTAGTGGCGAGTCTCCTCGTCCAGGTCGACGCTCCACTTAAACACCCCGGCGCTGGCGAGATCCCTGCAGTACTGTTCAAAGTTGATGGCGCCGGCAAAATGGCGGATGACCGCGGCCGAGGTCAGCCGATGGCTGGGGGCGCTGCGCACGCGCAGCAGGCCGCGGGCGCTTTTTATCGTCATCACCTCGTCGTTGGCCATCACGAAATTCATATTGCCGGTAGAGACAAAGTAGATATAACACGAGACCTGATGCCGACGCAGTTCACTGGCGAAGGTGGCAAAATCGGCATCTGAACGCACTTGCTCAAAAAAATGACCCAGCCTGGCCAGCAGTTCCATTTCTATCCTTATTGTGTTGCGGTGCGCGGCTTTGGCCGGTAGCGGCAGAAACCATTCACGAAGTTACTTATTCGTATTTTAATAATATAGGCGCGTTATATTAAGGGTTATTGGATAACTGGAACATCGTTTCAAGTGTTACAATGTATTGCAATCGTTTGCCTGCACGGCCCCTCTGGTGGTGAGGAAATGGCGTGACGGGAGACGGGGAAACCCATGCCGGCGATGAAGGTCGCCGGCGGGGAAACGGGGTTACTTCTGGATCAGATAGCGAATGGTCGGGCCATCCTGCTGAATATCCAGCACCGTATAGCCATGGTTCCTGGCATCAAGCGGAATGTTATTGATCGACTGCGGACAGTCGCTAATCACTTCGAGGATCTCGCCTTTTTGCAGGGAGGGCATCGCCTCCAGGGTGGCGACCGCCGGATAGGGGCAGGGCTCGCCGACCATGTCCAGGCGATAATCAGGGATGATGTTCTTCATGCGCTCTCCTTCACGGTCCGGACCGCTGCCGACTGGCGGCGGAAAAAATGTCTCTCCCAGGCGATCACCAGCAGCAGGGCGATCAGCAGCAGCAGATAGGTCGCCAGCAGTCCGCCGAAGGGACCAAAAGCGTTCAGCAGGTTGACCTTTTGCCAGTGGGTGGCGAGCGGGGCGGCGATATCGTCCCAGCACCAGGCGAGCAGCGTGGAGCCGATAACGTTGCCCAGCCCCACCCACCAGTAGTGAACCTGGCCTTCCACCGCCCGGTACATCCAGCCGGTTTCACAGCCGCCGGCCAGCACGATGCCAAAGCCAAACAGCAGCCCGCCAATCGCCGCGTTGGGACCGGCCCACATGATTTTCGGCGCCATCCCCAGTTGCACATAGCTGAAGATGCCGATGGCGCTCGCCGCCATGCCGAAGATTATCGCCTTCGCCATCACCGTCCGGCCGGTGATCCACATATCGCGGAAGGCGGAGGTGAAGCAGATCTGCGCGCGCTCGATAAGCAGACCGAAGCCGATGCCGAACAGCATCGCCAGGCCGAGCGCAGGGTGGTCTGCGGCGGTGAGCAGGCCCCAGCCGATCATGGCGAAAAAGATCACCATGCCCAGGCGGAAACGGCGGCGCGCCTGCTGCGGTTTTTGGGTTAACGGCGAAGCAGCGGATACCTTTTGCATTTTTACCGGTATGCGAAAAAGAGGCAGCAGGGTGAAGCGAGCGCCAAACCAGGAGCCGATGGCGGTGGCGATGGCAAACAGCCAGGCGTGCAGGGAGAACTGCGGAATGCCGGTGAAAAAGGCCGCCAGGTTGCAGCCCATCGCCAGCCGCGCGCCGAACCCGGCGATGATACCCCCGGCTACGGCTTGCACAATGCGGATCCGGCTGCGTGGCAAGCGCAATTTGACGTTATTGGCCCACAGCGCCGCCGCCAGGCAGCCGCCGAACATGCCGATGATCATCCTGCCGTCGATGCGGGTCAGCGGCGTCCCGTCGAGATGGATCAGCTGATAATAGCCCCACTGTTCGCTGTGGACCCCCAGCAGCTGCAGCAGCTGGCCACCCCAGCGGGTAAATTCGCCGGTCACCGCCCAGAAGGTGCCGGTGATGCCAAAATAGTAGGTTGAGAGAATGCCCGCGGCGATGACCGCCGGGACGGGGGACCAGAACCGGATAAGCCAGGCCTGTTTGAAGGATTGCCATGTCATAAAAATGCCTCTGAACTCAGAAGGTATTAAAGGTCGATGACCGACCGAAGGGGGCACATAGTATCCGCCTTAGCGCCAGCTTTCTCTGTTTTAGATCAAGGCCCTACCCCTGCGTCAGCACCGCCAGCAGCGCCAGCAGCGCGGGCAGCGCCTGAATATAGAGAATTTTGCGGCTGGCGGTCAGCGCGCCGAATATCCCGGCGGCCAGCACGCAGGCGAGGAAAAAGATCACCACCGGCTCGCCGGACTCCCCCAGCCACAGCCCCCACGCCAGGCCGGCGGCCAGGAAACCGTTATACAACCCCTGGTTGGCCGCCAGCACCCGGGTTTCCCGGGCGAAATCGGCGCTGAGGTTAAAGGCCCGGCGCCCGGCGGGCGCTTCCCAGAAAAACATCTCCAGCACCAGGATGGCGAGATGAATAATAGCGACCAGCGCAACGAGGAGAGTGGCTAACACAGCAGTCCTTAATCGATGAGATGAATGTGTCTGCAGTATAGCCGCTGGCGCTCACCAGGCGAGAGGGCGACTGCTATAGTGCATATAGCGTCATGTTTGCCTGCCGCGACGAGCGCCGGTTTATCTGATTGCCCTTTGGTTTAGCTTAGCGGTGATAGTATGCCGGGTTCTTTTTTTACGGGTGTGGCGTAGGTTACTGAATGTTGAATAAATTATGGGTTGTGTTATCCGGGCTGCTGTTGGTTGCCATGCCGTCGGCGCAGGCCGGGGAATTAAATCTCTATTCGATGAATACCGGTTCCTATGTTTATCACATGACCGGCAACCACGGACAATATAACGAGCATTTCAACAACAACTTTTTCTCGGTGGAGCGCAAGTTTTCAGCGGATTCAAAATACAGCGCGCTGGTCGGCACCATGAAAAACAGCTTCGACGATCGCTGCCTGACCCTCGGCGTGCGCCGCGACTGGCTGAAAAACGACACCGGCTGGCTGCTGAAAGGGGTGTATGCCTATACCGGTGAATTTTTCTTTGACGCTTTCAGCCACTGCGGCGACTCAGGCACCTACCGCACCGCCAAAAAAATCACCGGCGTCGGTTTTTCGCCCTATATCTATCATGGTCTGCAGTATAACTTCACCGATTATTTCGGCGTCGAGGGCGGGATTATTCTCCCGGCGATCTTTGTGATGAGTATTCAGTGGAGCTTTCGCTAAGCGCCTGTATCAGGCCGGTAAAGGAGAGGCCACCCTGGGTGGCCTGCTCATGTTGCCCTGGCGGCAGGGATTAATGGAAACCGAGACGGATCAGATCTAACGGACAGAAGCGGCCCTCGCAGCCGTCGATTTCCACGCAGTCCGCCCGACGCAGCTGCTCGGCGGTTTTCCCCTCGCCATGGATCGCTTTAATCACGCCCGTCGTACCGTTACCGGCGATCATGACCATGCTGCCGGTGGCAATAGCGTTACGATTACGGTCATAGGTTTTCATGCTCTCCTCCTCAATAAACCAGTGTAAGCAATGATTAAGCGGCCAAATTAATACCGCTTCCTGCCTAAAAAAGTTTTGAGGAATATCAAAATTATTTTAATAATGCCGACATCAGCCGGGCGCGAGAGTCATTCATGGTTGCTACAGGGTTTGCCTGCGCCGAGGGAAAAGCCTCGATCATCCTGCCAGCCATCTGGCAGGCAGGATAGGGTTTGACGACCAGATAATTCACTTTGCCGGCGCATCAGATAAGGCTGCGCAGGGCGGCTATCAGCCCAGCGACACCGCGCTCCAGCTTCTCGCGTGGACAGCCGACATTGAGGCGCAGAAAGCCATTGCCTTCGGGACCATAGGTATACCCCGGCATAATCGCCACCTTCTGCCCGGCGACCGGCGCATGGTTCGGTCTGCTGCGCGCCGGAAGGCAGAGTGGTGAAGATGGCGTCGACAGCTACTTCGAGCAGCGGGTGGCGCTGGCGGCGTTCGCCGATGTGCCTGAGGCCGCGCTTGACGACCTGCCGCTCACCTGGGTCACCACCCCGGCGCGCGAGATGGGAAAAACGCTGGCGGAGTCGATGCTGCGGCGGCTGGAGGAGGGCGCGGGCGAGACGCGAAATCAGATCATGCCCCCGCGGCTGGTGACGAGAAAATGACGGAGACGGCGCGCGGTGGCCGTCTCCTGAGCCGATAAGTTACGGCTGCGGGGCGGCGTCGTCCTGCTGAGGCGCGGCGTCATCCTGCTGCGGCTGGCCCTCCTGCGGCGCGCTGTCCGGTAACGAAGGCGCTTCGAGACCAAACATCGCGGCAAAATCCTCCAGCGGCATTTTCTGGCCGTTCAGCGTCACCTGGCCGTTCGCGTACTGCAGGCTGCTGCTGATGGCGTTATCTTCCATGGTGGTGATGCGGAACATCTGGCCCATCGCCGCCAGGCCTTTGACCTGCTGATCGGCGAGTTTGGCGGCGTCGGCTGGCTGGTAGCCTTCCAGACCGGCGATCTTAGTCATAAACTCCGTCGCCATATCCACCGGGATCACCACTTTGCCGTCAAGGGACTGCACCACGCGATCCAGGCTGTCCGCCAGGGTCTGCGGCGGGGCGGTCACCTGGGCCGGATCTTTCAGCAGCACCGAGAGGTTGAGGCTGCTTTCGCCTTTGGCATTGCGCCAGCTCAGCGGTGAGATAGTCACCGACGGATTGCCCTTAAGCAGGATCGGCAGCGCATTGAACAGGGTTTCGGTAAGCGCCTGCTGATACAGCTCCGGGTTCTGCGCCAGCTCTGGTTTCGCCAGCAGCGCCTGAGACTGCGCGCTGTACTGCTGGCTGAACTGGTGCCACGCCTGACCGTCGACGTTATCCACTTTCAGCGTCAGTTTGCCGCTACCCATATCCTGACCCTGCAGCTTCAGGCTGTTGACGGTGTAGTTCGCCTGGCTGTTCACGCCTTTGCCGTCCTTGGTCAGCGTGGAGCCGCCGTCCAGCGCCATGCCTTCAACCAGCGCAAGCTCTTTGCCTTCGACGCTGATGGCCAGTTTATCGAGGGTCATTTTTTGCTGGCCGATACGCTCGTTGAAGCTGGCCAGCTCGGTGGCGCCGTCGGTGGTCAGGTTGACGAAGCGCAGCTGCACCTTCTGGTTATATTCGTTGAGAGCATCGATCTGGCCGCTGCCGGCCTGGCCCTTCAGGCTGATGTTTTTGCCGTCGCGGTCGGCGTCGAGCTGGAACTCGCCGCCGCTGAAGGTGACTTTCTCATCCCCTTTGGCGTAGTCGAGGGCATTGAGGACGATCGCCGACTGGCTGTCGCCGCTGTAGGCGATGCGCGTATCGACGGTAAAGGGGGTATTGCCTTTGGCTATTTCGAACAGCGCCTGGCTGGCGTCGTTTTTCACCAGCGTGGTGTGGACCGAGGCCATCGCCGGGGCCAGATTAAAGGTTTTTAACGAGGCCAGCGGGAAGGGGCCGTGATCGACCACCTCGTCAAGCACCACGCTCTGCCCGGCGGCCAGCCAGCCGTTAGCCTGACCGGCGATCGGCTTCACCACCAGCTGCAGATGGCTGCTGAACAGCCCGCGCTGGTAGTCCTGATAGCTCAGCTCCAGACCTGACTCCGGCGCGCTGCTGCGTAACTGCGCGTTAGCCTGCTGCACCATATCGGCAATCCGGCCTTCCAGCTGTTTGCCGGTGTACCAGGCGCCGCCTGTCCATACCACGCCCAGCGCCACGATGATTCCTGCTGCGACCAGCGATTTTTTCATAGCATTTGTCCATAAATGAAGCCAGGCGGAGAGACCGCCTGGCTGAGTTGTCATAATCAGTAAGCGCGACCTGAAAGGTCTGTCGTTTACTGGAGCTTATTGAACACGCGCGCCACGCGGCCATGGCCGCTGACCTGCACCGGCGACTCATTGGCGGCCACAAAGGCCGATTCGCCCGGCTTGAGGGTCAGGCTCTGGTCGCCTTTGCGCAGCAGGGCTTCGCCGTCGACGCAGAAAACGATCGCCGCGCTCGCCTGGGCCAGATCGCTGGCCTCGGCGGAGAGATCGTGCAGCGAGAAGGCAAAATCTTCCACCGGGATCGGGAAGTCCAGCTCCGCGCCGTGCCGCTGCGGCTGGGTCAGCAGCTCACCCGCCGGTTTGGCCTCGAACTTGACGTTGGCCACCAGCTCAGGGATATCAATGTACTTCGGCGTCAGGCCGGCGCGCAGCACGTTATCCGAGTTGGCCATCACCTCCAGCGCCACCCCCTGCAGATACGCGTGCGGCGTTTCGGCAAACAGGAACATCGCTTCGCCCGGATTCAGCTTCACCACGTTCAGCAGCAGCGGGGAGAAAAGTCCGCTGTCGTCGGGATAAAATTCGGCGATCAGGCGGATGGTCTGCCACGGTTCGCCCTGTTCGCGGTCCAGCACCTCGCGCAGCGCCTGCAGCGCCTGCGCTTTTTCCTCGCCCTGCATATTCAGCAGGCTGGCAAACAGCTGGCTCAGGCGAGCCGCGTCCGGCTGCTGCAGGAAGGCGCCGATCGCCGGGTGCGCGTTAGCCACCGGCTGCAGCAGGCTGACAATCTCGCTGAACTCGCGAAACGCGTTCATCGCCAGGAACGGGGTCAGGGCGAAGACCAGCTCCGGCTTGTGGTTCGGATCTTTATAGTTACGTTCGGCGGCGGAGAGGGGGATGCCGGCGGCGTTCTCGCGGGCGAAACCCTCTTCGGAGGCCTGCTTGTTAGGATGGACCTGAATGGAGAGGGGCTGCGCGGCGCACAGCACTTTAAACAGGAACGGCAGTTCACCGAAGCGTTGCGCCACTTTGTCGCCGAGCAGGGCGGCTTTGTCCGCATCAATCACTTCGCGCAGCGAACGCGGCTGGCCGTCTGCCGCCAGGATCTGCGAGCTGCTCTTCGGATGCGCCCCCATCCACAGCTCTGCCATCGGCAGGTTGTCCGGGTTGGCGATGCCATACAGTTCAGTTAAGGCGGTGTGGCTTCCCCATGCATAGTTCTGCACGGCGTTAATCAGCTTTTGCATTCTCAATCCCTGTTTCAATCAAAGTAAAATTTATCGCCCTATTAAACCAGCAAACGCTGGAGAAGCAACTGCTGAAAGAAAAAGTCGTCCCTGTCTCAGTTTTTGTTAAAAAATTGTGTAAAATTGATCGACTCGCTTTTCTACAGGCACATGGAGTCCCTGCCTGAAACATAATCAGCCAAAGCAGTAAGTGAGAGTACAATGTCGAATAAACCGTTTGTTTACCAGGATCCTTTTCCCCTCAAAAAGGATGACACCGAGTATTATCTCCTCAGCAGTGATTACGTCTCCGTCGCCGAATTTGCCGGCCAGGAAGTGCTAAAAGTTGACCCTCAGGCGCTGACCCTTCTGGCGCAACATGCCTTCCACGACGCCTCCTTTATGCTTCGCCCGGCCCATCAGCAGCAGGTAGCGGATATCCTTAACGACCCGGAAGCCAGCGAAAACGACAAATACGTCGCCCTGCAGTTCCTGCGCAACTCCGATATCGCCGCCAAAGGCATTCTGCCTACCTGCCAGGACACCGGCACCGCCATCATCATGGGTAAAAAAGGCCAGCGCGTCTGGACCGGCGGCGGCGACGAAGCCGCGCTGGCGCAGGGGGTATACAACACCTACATCCAGGACAACCTGCGCTATTCGCAGAACGCCCCGCTGGATATGTATAAAGAGGTCAACACCGGCACCAACCTGCCGGCGCAGATCGACCTCTATGCTACCGATGGCGATGAGTACAAATTCCTCTGTATCGCCAAAGGCGGCGGCTCGGCGAACAAAACCTATCTCTACCAGGAAACCAAAGCGCTGATCACCCCGGCGAAGCTGAAAAACTATCTGGTGGAGAAGATGCGTACCCTTGGTACCGCTGCCTGCCCGCCGTACCACATCGCCTTTGTCATCGGCGGTACCTCGGCGGAAGCGACGCTGAAGACCGTCAAGCTGGCGTCCACCAAATACTACGATGGTCTGCCGACCGAAGGTAATGAGCATGGCCAGGCGTTCCGCGACATTCAGCTGGAGCAGGAGCTGCTGGTGGAGGCGCAAAACCTCGGCCTCGGCGCGCAGTTCGGCGGCAAATACTTCGCCCACGATATCCGGGTGATCCGCCTGCCGCGCCACGGCGCCTCCTGTCCGGTAGGGATGGGGGTTTCCTGTTCCGCCGACCGCAACATCAAAGCCAAAATCAACCGCGACGGCATCTGGATCGAGAAGCTGGAGAGCAATCCGGGGAAATATATCCCTGAGCATTTGCGCCAGGCCGGCGAAGGCGAAGCGGTGAAGGTGAACCTTAACCAGCCGATGAGCGAGATCCTGGCGCTGCTGTCGCAGTACCCGGTCTCCACCCGTCTGTCGCTGAGCGGCACCATTATCGTCGCCCGCGACATCGCCCACGCCAAGCTGAAAGAGCTTATCGATAACGGCGAGGAACTGCCGCAGTACGTGAAAGATCACCCGATCTACTACGCCGGCCCGGCCAAGACGCCGGACGGTTACGCCTCCGGCTCCCTTGGCCCGACCACCGCAGGCCGCATGGACTCTTACGTCGATCTGCTGCAGTCTCACGGCGCGAGTAAGATCATGCTGGCGAAAGGCAACCGCAGCCAGCAGGTCACCGACGCCTGCCACAAGCACGGCGGTTTCTACCTCGGCAGCATCGGCGGCCCGGCGGCGGTACTGGCTCAGCAGAGCATCCGCAGCCTGGAGTGCGTGGCGTATCCGGAACTGGGGATGGAGGCGATCTGGAAAATCGAAGTGGAAGACTTCCCGGCGTTTATCCTCGTCGATGATAAAGGCAACGACTTCTTCCAGCAGATCCAGACGTCGCAGTGCGCCCGCTGCGTGAAATAAACCTGGCCGCCCTTCGGGGCGGCTCTGGCCGATGACAAACCTGTTTTCGTTATCGTGCGCGCCTTCTGCCGGGTGGCGGCTTTCGCCTTGCCCGGCCTACGAAAACAGCAATATCAACCGGGTATGCCATTCCCTGTCGGCCCGCGCCAGCGCAGCGCCGCCGGGCAATCGCTGAAGATGGCACGTTGTCAGCCGTCCCGGCCGCCCTTCGGGGCGGCTTTTTTTATGCCGCTTTGCGGCACGAACCACCAAAACAACTTATCAATCTGGCCAATACTTACTCTTTTAAGCAGGTGAGCTTTGTCGCTATGACGCACTTTTCATCCAAGGAGAAAGTAATGACAACGCATCGCAGTGAAAAAGACTCGATGGGCGCCATCGACGTCCCGGCCGATAAACTCTGGGGCGCCCAGACCCAGCGTTCGCTGGAGCATTTCCGTATCTCGACCGAAAAAATGCCCGGGGAACTGATATATGCTCTCGCGCTGACCAAGCGGGCGGCGGCGAAGGTCAATCAGGATCTTGGCCTGCTGACGGCGGAGAAAGCCGGGGCGATCGTCGCCGCCGCTGACGAAGTGCTGGCCGGAAAACATCCCCAGGAGTTCCCGCTGGCTATCTGGCAGACCGGTTCCGGCACCCAGAGCAATATGAATATGAACGAGGTGCTGGCTAACCGCGCCAGTGAACTACTCGGCGGGGAGCGGGGGATGGCGCGAAAAATCCACCCCAATGACGATGTCAATAAAAGCCAGAGCTCGAACGATGTGTTCCCCACCGCCATGCACGTCGCGGCGCTGGTCGCCCTGCGGGAAAAGTTGCTCCCGTCGCTGCAGGCGCTGCGGGCCACGCTCAACGAAAAAGCGGTGGCCTTCAGGGATATCGTGAAGATCGGTCGCACCCATCTGCAGGACGCCACGCCGCTCACCTTAGGCCAGGAAATCTCCGGCTGGGTGGCGATGCTGGACCATAGCCTGAAGCATCTTGAAGCCAGCCAGCCGCACCTTGCCGAGCTGGCGCTGGGCGGGACGGCGGTGGGGACCGGGTTGAATACGCATCCGGAATATGCCGTGCGGGTGGCGGCCGAGCTGGCCTCGCTCAGCGGACAGCCGTTTGTCACCGCGCCGAATAAATTCGAAGCGCTGGCCACTGTCGATGCCCTGGTCCATGCCCACGGCGCGCTGAAAGGTCTGGCGGCCTCGCTGATGAAAATCGCTAACGATGTCCGCTGGCTGGCCTCCGGGCCGCGCTGCGGGATTGGCGAAATCGCCATCCCGGAAAACGAGCCTGGGTCATCGATTATGCCCGGTAAGGTCAACCCGACGCAGTGCGAGGCCCTGACCATGGTCTGCTGCCAGGTGATGGGTAACGACGTGGCGGTGAATATCGGCGGCGCCTCGGGTAACTTTGAGCTCAACGTCTATCGGCCGATGGTCATTCACAACTTCCTGCAGTCGGTGCGTCTGCTGGCGGACGGCATGACGAGCTTTAACGAGCACTGTGCGGTGGGGATTGAGCCGAATCGTGAGCGGATCACCCAGCTGCTCAACGAGTCGCTGATGCTGGTGACCGCGCTGAATACCCATATCGGCTATGATAAAGCGGCGGAGATCGCCAAAAAAGCGCACCATGAGGGGCTGACCCTGAAGGCTTCGGCGCTGGCGCTGGGCTACCTGACGGAAGCCGAATTCGATAGCTGGGTGCGCCCGGAGCAGATGGTCGGCAGCCTGGCTACTCGCTAGCCAGCCAGAGGTGCAGGCGTGGGATCAGTAATCTCAGCGCTTGCGCCTCCGGTTTGTAGCGGTATTGCACATTGTCGGCGTCGTAGTTGAGCAATTCGCCAATATCCGGCACGCTGACCCCCTGGCTACCGGACATCAGGGCGATCAGCGGGCTGGGGCAGGCGTACTGCACCTGTTTCTGCTCGCTGGCATACCAGACGCGGGCAATCGGCTGCACTTTCACCGGCCGTTTGATTTTCAGCCGCGCCCGCTGCGGCAGGGCGGCGATATCCTGATACTCCCTTTCCAGTTTGCTCTGCCACTGCTCGCGGGTCCAGGGCGGCACCGCCCGCGGCGATTGCAGGCTTTTTTCCAGCATCATCAACACCTGGTCGCGGGTCAGATTTTTGATTACGTGCTTATTGGCCCAGCCGAAGCGGATAGTGCTCGGGTCGAGGAGGGGCGTTAGCGTGCGATAGGCGCTGAGGGTGATTAACCCAGGCAGATGGCGATGCACCCACTCAAAGCGGGCGGTAGGGGGCAGGCCAGCGTCGACAGTGACGATTTTCTCGAAGGTGGCCTTCAGGGCGTTAATCTGCTGAATGCGCGCCAGCAGCGCCTGCTGTTCCGCGGCGGAGACCTGTAGACAGATAGCGCCCGGCAGGCGGACGGCGGCTTTGCTGCTGCGGGTTTCCGACTGCTGCTGGATAAACAGATGGCCGTAGTGGCGCAGGGCGAGATCCAGCGCCGCCTCGCCGGTGTGCTGGACGACCGTAATGTTCGCCAGCGGGTCATGCTCGGCA
Source organism: Klebsiella sp. M041 (assembly GCF_059759695.1). Classification (NCBI taxonomy): domain Bacteria; kingdom Pseudomonadati; phylum Pseudomonadota; class Gammaproteobacteria; order Enterobacterales; family Enterobacteriaceae; genus Klebsiella; species Klebsiella sp. M041. The sequence goes on along the minus strand of NZ_JCAXWU010000009.1, from coordinate 187,061 downwards.
TCTTTACTGATCGCCGGCAGCTCAAACACCCGGCCCGCCAGCAGCCGGCAGGCCGCTAACGCCTGGCGCAGCGCCTGCAGCTCCAGTTCGATCTGGCGAAAGGTATCATTCAGACGTTCAACGAGGTCGTAGCTGGCCATCGCCTTCACCTTAGTTACAACATACTATTCGATTTTTGCAGCATACCCAGCCCGCGGCTTCTGCGCAAGTTTTATTCAGGCAGAGGTAAAATCGGGCAACTGATGATAGACCGGCCAGCTAAAGCAGAAGCGGGCGCCGCCGAGTGGACTGGCCTCGCAGCGAACGTCGCCCCCCATCGCCTGGGCGATACTGTGGACAATGGCCAGGCCGAGGCCGCAGCCTCCGGTCGCCCGATCGCGGCTGGGGTCAAGACGAACAAAAGGTTCGAACACCCGCTCGCGCTCCTCGGGGGCAATGCCCGGGCCGTCATCGTCGACCTGCAACGACGCGCGGGAACCCTGCAGGGTCAGGCTGACCGCTACCCGCTGACCGCTGTAGCGCAGGGCGTTGTTCACCAGATTATCCAGCACCCGCTCCATCAACCGCATATCCAGCGCGCCATAGTTGCCGCGGGTCAGCGTCGCGAGGCCGACTTCGCGCTGCGGGTTGACCATCTGGATATCCTCGACGTGGTCGCGGATCCAGGCGGGGAAATCGGGGGTGGTCAGGCTGAGCTCCGTCTGCGGGCGGTCGAGACGGGCGTAGGTCAGGAGCTCTTCTATGAGCGCCTCCAGCTGGCCGATATCGCGGTTCAGCGCCTGCGATTCCGCTTCTGTGAGGTTTTCGCTCATCTCCAGACGGTAGCGCAGGCGCACCAGCGGCGTCCTGAGCTCATGGGCGATGCCGTCAATCAGCTGCTTTTTACTGGCAATGAGGGCGTTAATGTTGTCGGCCATCTGGTTGAAGGCCACCCCGAGCCGCTCAAAGCTGGACATGCTGTCAAAATGAATACGCTCGCTGAGGTGGCCTTCGCCAAAGCGCTGGGCGGCGGTCTCAATGCGCAGCATGTCCTGCCAGTGCGGACGCATCCAGATAAACACCGGGAAGGCCAGCGAGATAGCGATAAACGCCATCAGCGCTACGTCCAGGAGACGCATTTCATGCAGAAAATAGAGATAGGGCACCGGGCCCACGGATAACACATAGTGGCTGCGGGGGATGCGCTGGATAAAGGTGTACTGGTCGTCGAGCGCGACGATATCCCCGGCGCGCAGGTGCTGCATCGAGCTTTCCGACAATTTGAATTTGCTCATCGGTTCGATGTGCAGGTCGAACGACAGATTAAGATCCAGTTCTTTCAGCGTCTTGCTCCAGTCGCGAGGCGGAATTTCCCGCAGCTCGCTGCGCATCAGATACAGTGAGCTTTTCATCAGATCGTCAAGCGACTGCCGGCCGGCGCGTTCAGCGGTAAATTTATAGACCAGGCCCACCAGCATGGTCATCACCAGAAAGCAGACGAAGAGCAGAAGGTAGAACTGCACGAACAGCTTTTTCATTACATTACCGCATAGTCAAAAAGAGAAACCTGCCGGCGCCTCGGGACCATCTGCCCGGCGAGGCGGAAACGTCTCGGGTTTACCGGGGCGAGCCGATGCCCGCGCGGGAGTAACCGATACGCTATCAAAGCAGGGTTTATGCCCCCTGACAATAGCCAGCGGGGGGGGACCGACGTCGTTAAAGTGTGACAGTGTCACTTATTGTGAGCTTACCTCTGCATTAGGCAAGGATTGTCTCCAGTGTCATCTGCGCGCCGCTGGGCGCTACTCGCGATAGTAGGGGATATCCACCGGATAGAGGGTGGCCAGGCTCAGCAGTCGACAGCGCACCAGCTGTTTTGCTTCGGCATACCAGTAAGCAAATTCGCCGGTGGTCTGGTGGTAAATCATCTGATCAAGGTTAGCAAACGGGATCACCAGCAGCGGCCCCTGGCGCACGTATCCGCCGCCGGTTTCGAAATGGTGATCTCCCCAGGATTGCTGGGTATGTTGATAGCGGTGGAGGAGCACCTTAATTTGCCCGCGCTGTGGACAGAGGAGCCGGATATCGGCGTTGTCGAGGGAAAAAGCCCAGCCAGAGAGTGACGTGAAGAGGGTAAGTGCCAAAAGTACAACGTATTTCATCATGCAAAAGTCCTGTGTTTTCAGGCTTTATGCCACTCTGATAACGGTAAGTCCTTGAGCACAATCATATTGAGGGGTTATGTGATGGGCTTCTGTACGGCGAAACATATTGATTTACTCAATATGACAAACTGGCGGCGGCCCGCCAGCGCGAAGGCGGCGGAAAATGCGATGCGCATGCCGCCGGGGAACAGGCGGTAAACGGGCCCCTTTCAGGGCCGCAGAAGGAACGCTCAGTTGTCCCAGGCGTGGGGGGCGAAGAGGTAGCCTTTATTGCGTACCGTCTTAATCCGGTAGGGTTCTGTGGCGTTATCGAGCAGTTTTTTGCGCAGGCGCGAGATGGCGACGTCGACGCTGCGATCCATCCCGTCGTAGGTGACGCCGCGTAAATTTTTCAGCAGGGCGTCGCGGTCCATAATCTGCCCGGCGTGGGTAGCCAGCTCCCACAGCAGGTCGAAATCGGCGGTAGACAGGGCGACGCTTTCTCCGCCGAGCAGTACCTGGCGGTTGACCGGGTCAATGGTCAGTGAGCCAAAGGAGATGGTCTTGTGCGGGGTGAGCGTCGCAGGCGCGCCTGCTCCCGCCGGGGCGATATGCTGGCGCAAATGCAGACGCAGTCGCGCCAGCAGCACCGCCGGCGGGGTGGTTTTCAGGATATAATCGCTGGCGCCCATCTCCAGGGAGAGGATATGGTTCATATCGCTGTCGAGCGAGGTCAGCAGGACAATCGGCCCTTGCCATTGCCCACGCAGATCGCGACAGAGCGTCATTCCGTCCTTGCCGGGCAGCATAATGTCCAGGAGCACGAGGTCCGGTTTCTCCCGCGCGATCACTTCCTCTGCGCGGTCGCCGCGAGGCTCGACCACCACATCCATATCATGCTTGCCGAGATAGGCGGCGATCAGCGCCCCTACCTCAGGGTCATCCTCAACAAAAACGATTTTATTCATGTCTATTGCACATCAGTAAAAGAAGTAACATACACCGCGCCTATTTTACCCGCCATTCCTCTTTTAAAAACAGCGCTAATTCCGCTATGCTGCGCTAACTTGTTGATTCATTGTTAAGGCATAAGGACATGGGGCTGTTAATCAAAGGGCTGCTGGGCGCGCTGGTGGTGGTGCTGATTGGCGTGCTGGCGAAAACCAAAAACTACGCCATCGCCGGACTTGTTCCGCTGTTTCCCACCTTTGCGCTCATCGCCCACTATATTGTCGCCAGCGAGCGCGGTATTGAAGCCCTGCGCACCACTATCGTGTTCGGTATGTGGTCGATCGTTCCCTATTTTATCTATCTGCTGTCGCTGTGGTACTTCACCGGGATCATGCGCCTGCCGTTGGCGCTGGCAGGCGCAGTGGGGTGCTGGGGGCTGTGCGCGTGGCTGTTGATTGTTGGCTGGAGCCGCTTCCACTAACGCAGAGGGCGACCGCCGTCGACGGCGAATGACCGGCCGGTCACGTAGCGGCTGGTAAACAGATAGTCGATAAGGTCGCTGATCTCTTTCTCGCCCGGGGCGATTTTCATCAGCGACTTATCCAGCGCCTGCTGACGATAAGCCTCGTCGTCACCTTCATTGAACATGATCAGCGACGGCGCAATGGCGTTGACTTTGATCTCCGGGGCCAGCTTGCGGGCAAAGGAGCGGGTCATGTTGTCCAGCGCGGCCTTGCTGGCGGCGTAGGCGATATGTTTATCGCTCCCGCGCTCCACCACGTAATCGGTGATATGGATAATGTCGCTGGCGGCGTGGCCGTGGCCGCGCAGGAGCTCCTCCAGCGCGTGGTTGAGCAGATAGGGGGCATGGACGTGGATCTGCATCATGCGGTTGATCACCGTGCTGAGCGGTACGCCCGGCTTCTCCGCCATCCAGTCGCTGGCGTTGTGGATGATGGCCCGCAGGCCGCTGGTATGCGATTTAACCGCTTCGGCAAAGGTCAGAATGCCGTCATCGCTGCTGAAGTCGGCCTGCAGACAGAGGGCGCCCGCTTCGCGCAGGTCTTCGATCGCCGGATAGGGCGTGCGATAGCTGACGATCACCGGCTGGTGTTGCTGCAGAAAATGGTGCGCCAGCGCGAGGCCGATGCGGCGGCCTCCTCCTGTGATCAGAACCGGGCGGGGCTGTTGTTCAGCCATGGGTATCTCCTTTGATTTCTGCGGCAGGGCGACCGCTTACCCCACCAGCATCCACGTTGCCGGCACAGCGGCAACCAGCAATAAACCAATTAGCGCCAATTCGCGGCGTTTGAGCGAACGATCGTGCTGGTGCGTACGTCGGGCGTACAAAAAGACCAGAAGACCCGGAGCGTAAAGTACCACCGACAATAGCAAATGCACAGGTCCCGACGCGTATAATAACCATAAGCCATAAATGCAGGCGCCGATACCCACCGCTTTATGCAGCGGATGGGTGGCGATTTTGAGTAAAAAGGCGCCGACCAGCAGATAGGGCACGAGGATCATCTCTGAGGCGATGGTCAGCAGGGTGCCGTAGTCCGAACCGGTCAGCCAGATGAGGACCAGCGACGCCTGAACGCTGATATTGGTCAGCCACAGCGAAGCGGAGGGGGCGTTGTTGCGGTTCTGGCGGGCGAACAGGCGCGGGAAGGCTTTGTGAGTGGCGGCGAGGTAAGGCACTTCGGCGGCCATGATCGTCCAGCTGAGATAAGCGCCACACACCGACACGATAAGCCCGGCGGCAATCACAATTTCACCCCACGAGCCCATCAGTCTGACCATCAGTCCCGCCATCGACGGGTTGCGCATTTCGGCCAGTTCGCTACGCGGCACCACGCCCAGCGACAGGAGGGTGACCAGCAGATACACCGCGAGGGCCGAAAGCACCGCCAGCAGCGTCGCGCGGCCAACGTCCCGCTTGTGTCGCGCGCGGGCTGAGACCACCACCGCGCCCTCGACGCCGATAAACACCCACAGAGTGATCAGCATCGTGTTTTTAACCTGCTCCCACACCGGTACGCCCAGCGCCAGGCCGCTGAAATCGAGGCGGAACGTATCCAGCTGAAAGGCCAGGGCGGCGAGGGCGACAAACGCCCCCAGCGGCAACAGCTTGGCGAGGGTGGCGACCAGGTTAATCCCCGCCGCCGTCTGCACGCCACGCAGGACCAGGAAGTGGACCACCCACAGCAGAACTGAAGCGCCAACGATAGACTGCCAGGTGTTGCCATCGCCAAACAGGCGCAGCTCAGGGGTATCGGTGAAGAAACTGAGCGCCGAAAAGACGATCACCAGATAGGAGACATTGGCGATCACCGCGCACAGCCAGTAGCCCCAGGCGGAACAGAAGCCGATCAGCTCGCCGAACCCTTCGCGGGCGTAAGTGAAGATCCCGCCGTCGAGGTCGGGACGAATACGGGTCAACAACAGCATCGCGAAGGCGAGGAACAGGATCCCGACGCCGGTAATCGCCCAGCCGATGAGCAGAGCGGAAGGGCTGGCCACGGCCGCCATATTTTGCGGCAAACTGAATACGCCAGCGCCGAGCATTGAGCTGAGGACCAGGGCGGTCAGGGCGCTCAGGCCCAGTTTCTTTTCCATTGCATTCCCGAGGTGAAAATGGCTGTTCCAGAATATTTATTTTGCGAAATCGCATAAAAATGGAGGATTGCGCTAAGGCGCGGGATTTTACGGAGTGTCCGAGGGCCATGCAATGGCGGGGGATGAAAAAAAATGAAAAGGCGGCAATGCGCCGCCTTTTTAGCCAGTCAGCAGCGATTATTTGTACAAATCGGCGCTGATGGTGATGTTGCCGCCGCGTTCCTGCCACTGGCGGGTAATGTGATAGTACTTCGCCCCTTTCTTCGCCGCGCGTTTTGCCGTCTGATAGGAGATCTCGGTCATGTTGCCGTAGTTGCCGGTGAACTTGATGTTATCGAACGGCACCATTTGCGCCGCAGTCACTTTGTTCACTTCTTCAACTTTAGTGCCGTCCGGCAGCGTGACAGTGTAACGTCCGCCTTTTGACGACTGGGTCTCGAAGAAACGACCTACGCCGGTGCCGGAGCCAACCGCCGCGGTGGTGGCGACGCCCGGGATTTCGACGTTTTTCGCCGCTTCGCCGCCTTTGGCCAGCGCCGCGCGGCCGGCTTCAGAATCAGCCGGGATAGCGTCCGGGCTCTGCAGAACACGTTTTTCCGCATCTTTTTTGTAGATATAGGCGGTAATGCGCTGATTGCCGCCCTGGTTGGCGTCCACCTGGCGGACGATGAAGAACGCATAGGCGCCTTTCGCTTTCGCCGCTTTGGTGATGGCGTCGTTCACTTCCGGCTGGCTGCGATAGAAGCCCTGGACGGTGACGGTGTCGTAAGGCATCAGCTCAACGGCCTGATCTTTCGGCAGCTCCATCACGCCATTGATGATGCGATTTTTCGGCGCATCCGCTTTCGGCGCGTCGTCTTTATAGAGGTCAGCCGTGACGCGCCAGTTGCCGCCATTGCCGTAATCCGACGTGTCGACAACATAGAATGAGGCCGCGCCGTCTTTGTCAGCTTTGCGCGATACCGCTTGCACCGCGTCGCCAATGGCATTAAAGCGGCCGGTGACGACAACGCGATCGTAGGGCTTCAGCGCAGCCGCCTGCTCCGGGGTCAACTCGGTCGCTGCGTGGGCAGACAACGTGGCGGTTGTCAGGAGAGCAGACGCCAGGAGGGTGTTTTTAAGCTTCATAAAAATAATCCTTTGCCTTGCGCAAACCATATACTGGTGTTGTTGTTGACTGAAAACGTTTGATTATTGCATTTAATCGCCGTGACTGTCTGCGTCATTTTTTGCGTGCCGCCCGAATCGTATACTATGGAAAGATAACATTTTTCGATATGTTGAAAAAACAGCCGCTTGACCAGCAAAAACGATAATCGATACCACTTTTATTAGTTAATGTAATGTTAATACAATGATCTCAATGGCGATAAATGGCGTTTTATACCACTGGATAAGCGGATTATCAGGCCTGATAGGCAAATTCAGGTAAATATTGCTGCCCGGAACCATCTGTGCTGACAATAAGCAATAAAATCAAAATTTCTTTTTTATCGCTGTAGATCACAATCGCTATTTTCAGTAGGTTATAAAAAGTTTGTTACTGTTTCATTTTGCAGACAGCGAAAGATGGCGAGGATGATTTTGCCGTCCTGTCGCTGTTGGTCAGAAAAGTAAACCATCATCAAAAACCGATGGAAGGGAAAACTATGCGTATTGGTGTACCACAAGAAAGGCTAGCCCAGGAGACCCGGGCCGCCGCCACGCCGAAGACCGTTGAGCAGTTGCTCAAACTCGGCTTTAGCGTCGCGGTAGAAAGCGGCGCCGGGAAGCTGGCCAGCTTTGACGATGAGGCCTTTGCCCAGGCAGGGGCTGAAATCGTGACCGGCGACGAGGTGTGGCAGTCTGATGTCATCCTCAAGGTCAATGCCCCGAATGACGATGAAATTGCCCTGTTAAACCCAGGAACCACGCTGATTAGCTTTATCTGGCCGGCGCAAAACCCGCAGCTGATGGAAAAACTGGCGGCCCGTAATATCAACGTGATGGCGATGGATTCGGTGCCGCGTATCTCACGCGCCCAATCGCTGGATGCGCTCAGCTCAATGGCCAATATCGCCGGGTACCGCGCTATCGTTGAAGCGGCCCATGAATTCGGTCGTTTCTTTACCGGGCAGATCACGGCGGCAGGCAAAGTTCCGCCCGCCAAGGTGATGGTTATCGGCGCCGGGGTGGCTGGACTGGCGGCGATTGGCGCCGCCAACAGCCTGGGCGCGATTGTCCGCGCCTTCGATACCCGCCCGGAAGTGAAGGAGCAGGTGCAGAGTATGGGCGCCGAGTTCCTCGAGCTGGATTTTAAAGAGGAAGCGGGCAGCGGCGACGGCTATGCCAAGGTGATGTCCGAAGCCTTTATCAAAGCCGAAATGGCGCTGTTCGCCGCTCAGGCGAAAGAGGTCGATATTATCGTCACCACGGCGTTAATACCGGGCAAACCGGCGCCGAAGCTGATCACCCGGGAAATGGTTGACTCAATGAAGTCGGGCAGCGTGGTGGTCGATCTCGCCTCGCAAAACGGCGGCAACTGCGAGTACACCGTGCCGGGCGAAGTGGTGACCACCGCCAACGGCGTGAAAATTATCGGTTATACCGACCTCCCAGGCCGTCTGCCGACCCAGTCCTCCCAGCTCTACGGCACTAACCTGGTGAACCTGCTGAAGCTGCTGTGCAAAGAGAAAGACGGCAATATCGTTATCGATTTCGATGACGTGGTGGTGCGCGGCGTGACCGTGGTGCGCGAAGGCGAAATCACCTGGCCGGCGCCGCCGATTCAGGTCTCCGCTCAGCCGCAGGCCGCGGCGAAAAAAGTGGAAGCACCGAAAGAAGAGGTCAAACCGGCGTCGCCGTGGCGCAAATATGCGCTGATTGCGCTGGCGATTATCCTCTTCGGCTGGCTGGCCAACGTGGCGCCAAAAGAGTTCCTCGGCCATTTCACCGTCTTCGCGCTGGCCTGCGTGGTGGGTTACTACGTGGTATGGAATGTCTCCCATGCCCTGCATACGCCGCTGATGTCGGTGACGAACGCCATTTCGGGCATTATCGTGGTTGGCGCATTGTTGCAGATAGGCCACGGCGGCTGGGTCAGCTTCCTGAGCTTTATCGCGGTACTGATCGCCAGCATTAATATTTTCGGTGGTTTTACCGTGACTCAGCGCATGCTGAAAATGTTTCGCAAAGGATAAGGGGTAGCACATGTCTGGTGGATTAGTTACAGCTGCATACATTGTTGCTGCAATCCTGTTTATTTTCAGCCTGGCGGGTCTGTCGAAACACGAAACCTCGCAGCAGGGCAACTATTTCGGCATCGCCGGGATGGCCATCGCTCTGATCGCCACCATTCTGGGGCCGGACGCCGGCAACGTCGGCTGGATTATCCTCGCGATGGTGATCGGCGGGGCAATCGGTATTCGTCTGGCGAAGAAGGTCGAAATGACCGAGATGCCGGAGCTGGTGGCCATCCTGCACAGCTTCGTGGGCCTGGCGGCGGTGCTGGTAGGGTTTAACAGCTACCTGCAGCATGAAACCGGTATGGAGCAGATTCTGGTCAATATCCATTTGACCGAAGTGTTCCTCGGCATCTTCATCGGCGCGGTGACCTTCACCGGTTCGGTGGTGGCGTTTGGTAAACTGCGCGGCAAGATCTCCTCCAAACCGCTGATGCTGCCTAATCGCCATAAGCTGAACCTGGCGGCGCTGGTGGTCTCCTTCATACTGATGGTGATTTTCGTGCGCTCCGACAGCACCGGCACCCAGGTCCTGTGCCTGCTGGTGATGACCGCGATCGCGCTGGCCTTCGGCTGGCACCTGGTGGCCTCTATCGGCGGCGCGGACATGCCGGTGGTGGTCTCTATGCTCAACTCCTACTCGGGCTGGGCGGCGGCGGCGGCGGGCTTTATGCTGAGCAATGACCTGCTGATCGTCACCGGCGCGCTGGTGGGCTCTTCCGGCGCCATCCTCTCTTACATTATGTGTAAGGCGATGAACCGCTCCTTTATCAGCGTGATCGCCGGCGGCTTCGGCACCGATGGTTCCTCCAGCGGCGGCGATGAAGAAGTGGGCGAGCACCGCGAAATTAGCGCCGAAGAGACGGCGGAGATGCTGAAAAATTCGCACTCGGTCATCATCACCCCGGGCTATGGTATGGCGGTGGCCCAGGCACAGTATCCGGTGGCCGAGATCACCGAGAAGCTGCGGGCGCGCGGCATTAAGGTGCGCTTTGGCATTCACCCGGTCGCCGGCCGTCTGCCGGGGCATATGAACGTCCTGCTGGCGGAGGCCAAGGTGCCTTACGACATCGTGCTGGAGATGGATGAGATCAACGATGATTTCAGCGACACCGACACCGTGCTGGTCATTGGCGCTAACGATACCGTCAACCCGGCGGCGCAGGACGATCCGAAGAGCCCGATTGCTGGTATGCCGGTGCTTGAGGTGTGGAAAGCGCAGAACGTGGTGGTCTTTAAGCGTTCGATGAACACCGGTTACGCCGGCGTACAGAACCCGCTGTTCTTTAAAGAGAACACCCATATGCTGTTTGGTGATGCCAAAGCCAGCGTCGATGCGATCCTGAAAGCGCTGTAATGTAACATTATTGTTTTACAACGTTTGTTTATAAGCCGTCTCCTGTGAGACGGCTTTTTTATATGCAGAAGGATGCCAGGAATTGTTCATAAAATAAGCGGAGAGAGGTGATATAATGTTCCGGTTCTTACATCAGACAGAGGATATTATGGATACCGAGTTAACCCCAACGCAGATGGCCATCGAATTCTTACGCCGCGACACTACCGTCATGACCCCAGCGCAGTATCTGAAAAAACTTAAACTGCTGGAGCTGGAGTTTGCTGACCTGATGGCGCTCTCCTCGCTGGAGCTGAAAGAAGAGATCGATCTGGCCTGGCGTCTGGGTATCCACTGAGTCGTTCATGATCGCCATGCAATGACGGGGCCGCAAGCGGCCCTTTTTTGTGCCTGAGGGAAAGCGGGCAAAAAAATCCCCCGCGAGGCGGGGGAAGGTGAACGTTCCGGGAGGGAAGGTTAATCGTCGTCGTCGTCGTCCAGTTCCACCGGCGTCTGATAGGCCTCTGGTTTAAGCACCAGCAGATCGCAGCGCAGGTGGTCGACGACCTGCTCCGCGGTATTGCCAAGGAACGCCGCGGAGAGGCCGGTGCGTCCGACCGTACCCAGCACCACGATCCCCGCCTGCAGATGCTCGGCGAGATCCGGGATCACCTCCTCAGGCAACCCTTTTTCCACATGGGTGAATTTCTCGTCAATGCCAAACTTCTGCCGCAGCGCTTTCATCGCCAGCAGATGCTGACCGCGAATGGCGTCGTTGTACACGCTGGGATCGAAATCCGGCAGCTCAATCGCGATATTGATCGGGGTGACCGGATAGGCGCCGATAAGGTGCACTTCAGTGTGGTTGACTTCTTCCGCCAGCGACAGCGTCTCGCGAACCAGCTTCTCGTTGAGGGTGTTGTGATAATTCTCTTCACTGGCCAGATTGACGGCGACCAGCGCTTTACCGCCTTCCGGCCACGGCTGATCTTTCACCATCCAGACCGGGCAGGGGCACTTACGCAGCAGATGCCAGTCGGTCGGGGTGAAGATCACCGCTTCCAGCTTGTCGTGCTGGTGGGCCATCTTCAGCAGCAGGTCGTGTTTCTCACTGATCACTTCCTGAATAATGGCTTCGAAGGGGCGGTTGTGCCACACCACTTTCACGTCAATCGGCACACCGGATTCAAGATAGAATTTCGCCTGCTCGCGGATCCAGGCCGTTCGTTGGGCAATGACGCCCTGACGCATCGCCGTCCGTTCGTCCGGCGACAGCAGGGTGGTCATTTCATAAGAAAAATCATAGATCGGCAAAAAGGCTTTGATGCGTCCACCAATCCGTTGGTGCAGGTACACCGCTCGCCTTAGCGCCGGCTGGTCGTCCTGGTTAGGATCGATTACTACCAGCATGCTCTGATACTTCGCCATACAGGGTCTCCTTACAACTGCAGCTACCGTCAGTTATTAAAAAGATAACCTATATGGATGAATTGAAACAGGGGAGGAGCCTGGTCAGATCAACAAATCTGAAAAAAATGCCGATCCTGACCAGGTGTTGCGCGGAGATTAAGCGACGTTGCGCGCCTGACCGGCCAGCTGGGCCAGCAGGTCGCCGTTTTCAATGGTGATGTATTTGCCTTTCACCGCCAGCATGCCGCTCTTCTGGAAACGCCCCAGCAGACGGCTGATGGTTTCGACGGTGAGGCCGAGATAGTTGCCAATGTCGCCGCGGGTCATGGTCAGTCGGAACTCGCGGGGAGAGAAACCGCGCTGCGCGAAACGGCGTGACAGGTTATAGATAAACGCGGCCAGGCGCTCTTCGGCGTTCTTTTTGGAAAGCAGCAGGATCATATCCTGGTCGCCTTTGATCTCACCGCTCATCAGGCGCATCATCTGCTGACGCAGATTCGGCATTTTTCCGGAAAGATCGTCGAGGGTTTCAAAGGGGATCTCGCACACCATCGAGGTTTCCAGCGCCTGGGCGAAGCTCGGGTGCAGGCCGGTGCCGATGGCGTCGAAGCCCACCAGATCGCCCGCCAGATGGAAGCCGGTAATCTGCTCATCGCCTTGCTCGGTGATGGTGTAGCTTTTGATGGTCCCGGAGCGAATGGCGTACAACGATTTCAGCTCATCGCCCGCTTTGAACAAGGTTTGACCTTTCTGGATGGGCTTTTTCCGCTCGATATTATTATCCAGCTGATCAAGCTCATGCTCGTTCAGAGTAAAGGGGATGCAGAGCTGGCTGATACTGCAATCCTGACAATGGATAGCACAACCGCCAGACTGAATGCGTCGAATAATTCGCTTCTCAGGGATCATATGTCTGCTCAGGCCTTAATTGATATTGGTCAATTTTAACATCTTTTTGATGAGCAGGTAAGTCTTCAGGCTCTGAAACACGTAATATCAGCAGGGTAAATCAACACAGGCTGATATCTGCTTGATTAAAAATAGATTATTCAGCCACATTGGATTGTAAAATCACCTGAAAATTCCGAAAACGCATTTTCAGTCAAAGCAACAGATAGCCCTCGTGGCGCAGAAGCCACTCTTTACGCTGCACGCCGCCGGCATAGCCGGTCATCGTGCCGTTACGCCCGATGACCCGATGGCAGGGCACCACAATACTCACCGGGTTGGCGCCATTGGCGGCCCCCACGGCGCGCGCCGCGCCGGGACGACCGAGCGCCTCGGCCAGCTGACCGTAGTGCATCACCTGGCCGCAGGGGATCTCGCGTAACGCCCGCCAGACCTGGCGCTGGAAAGGGGTGCCGGCGGTGGCGGTAGGCAGGGTCTCGATAACGGCCAGATCGCCGGCAAAATAGTCGTTCAGCTTACTGCTGAGACCGCCTGGATTGCGGCAGTCGACGCGCTGATAGCCTTCCCGGCGATAGTGTACATCGAGCAGGGTTTCCATCCGATCGCGGTGCTCGTCCCACTCGACGGCGCGCAAATTAAACTGTTCGTCGCAGAGCACCCACAGCGCCCCCAGCGGGGTATCCATTTTATCCTGCAGCAAGGTCAACATCGTTTCGGTCATCCACCATCGTACACGAGGGCCACACGATACCACGCGCCGGCGGCGGTCAACTATACTCCCAAAAGATAAACCCGCATCATCGACCGGTAGCCAGCGGCCGTTACGTTGATTTATTTTTGGATCGATCCTGGCGGGTTATCGGGCATGGTTTTTGCTACTTTTAAGCTGACGACGCCGGTCCTCCGCGCAGCTTTGCGCGCCCGGGAAGGTGCCGCCGCGTCGGCGCGGCGCGGTTAATAACTCAGAGGTGGGGCTATGCAATATATACTGACTGGCGTAATCGTATTGATCTTCAGCGGCCTGGTTATCCATTGCCTCACGCTGTTACTCGAACGCGGGTATCGCGCGCTTTTCGGTATCTTCGCCGGAGCCGCTGATCTCCCCCGCAAGGTCAAAGTGAAGGTGCCGCGTTAAGCGTAAGCCGCCGTCCCTGGCGCTTCAACGGCTTAAGGAAGCCGCGGATAGATGCCAGGGCCGATGGGCAGTCCTGCCAGATACCAGCCCACCAGCAACAGCAGCCAGACGGCGAGGAAAATCAGCGGGTAAGGGAGCACCAGCGAATAGTATGTCCCGAGGCGGGCGTCCGGTCGGTAGCGCTGTAAAAAACCGAGAAACAGCGGCACAAACGGTGAAACCGGCGCCAGCGGCAGCACCGATGAATCGGCGATGCGAAACAGGATCTGCGCAAACGCCGGGTGGAAGCCCAGCAGCATAAACATCGGCACGAAGATCGGCGCCAGAATCGACCAGATGGCCGAGCCGCTGGCGATAAACATACACAGAAAAGCCGACAGCAGCGCCAGACCGACAAACGCCGGGACGCCGTTCATGCCGGCGCTCTCCAGCAGGTCCGTCAGGCCAACGGCCATAAACCTACCCATATTGCTCCAGTTGAACATCGCCACGAACTGCGCCAGCGGGAAGACCATCACGATAAATCCGGCCATCTCTTTCATCGGCTCAATCATCAGCTGCGGCAGATCGGCCTGGCGGCGAATTTTGCCGGTGGCGATGCCGTAAGCCAGCGACACGACAAAGAAGAAAAAGATGATCAGCGGCACGATGCCTTTGATAAACGGCGAGGGCATGACCGTGTGTTGAACCGGGTCGCGAAGAATGCCGTTTTCGGGGACCACCATCAGGGCGATGACCGCCACGAACGCCAGCGTCGCCACGCCGGCGATGCGCAGGCCGAAACGCTCCTCGGCGGTCAGGGTCTGCAGCTTGTCATCACGACTGCCTTGCCATTGGCCCAGTCGCGGCTCCACCAGCTTGTCAGTGATCAAACCGCCGACGAGGGTCAGGAGGATCACCGAGGTCGCCATAAAGTACCAGTTGTCGATCACGCTGACGTGCAGAGAGGCATCGATGGATTTGGCCGCCTCGGTGCTGATCCCGGAGAGCAGCACGTCGGTGGTGACGATCAGTAAATTGGCGGTAAAGCCGCAGCCCACGCCGGCAATGGCCGCCAGCAGGCCGGCGACCGGATGCCGACCGACGGCGAGAAACATCAGCGCCCCCAGCGGCGGCATGATCACCAGCGCGGCGTCGGAGGAGATATGGCTGAAAAAGGCGATAAACAGCACCATATAGCTGGCATAACGGGCGCTAACGTGGGAGGCCATCTTCACCATCAGCGCGGGCAACAGACCCACCCGCTCGGCAAAGCCGGCGCCCAGCACCAGGGCGAGGATCGCCCCCAGCGGCGCGAAACCGCTGAAGTTTTTAATCACGTTCGGTAGAAACCAGTGCAACCCTTCCACGCTGAGCAGGTTTTTGACCACCACCCGCGACCCGTCCGCAGGGTTTTGGACCCCGACGTTGAAGGCGGAGAGTATCGCCGTGGCGGCGATCAGCGCCACGATAAGATAGATAAACAGCAAAAACGGGTGCGGGACCTTATTACCGATCTTCTCTACCCAGCCATAACGCTTTCCGGCGGGGGAAGGCGACGGTATGGATGACATACTCATGGGCGTTCCTCTGTTGTCGTTGTTGTGTTAGGCAGGCCTGCTCCCATACTGCCGGCGGTTATTATGGTCGGTGCGTGCCGCGATGCCGGTCAGCGTCTGTCAGGAGCGGGCTGGTCTGTATGGTTAGCGTAAAACCGACGGTCTCACCTCCGCCGGGATCGGGCAGCGGTAGGGATGTTCGGCCAGCGCTTGCCTGAGCTCTCGCTGGCTGGCCTCCAGCAGCGCGCGGTCGCTGAATAAGCGGATCGCCGTCGCCGCGAGGACTTTCCCCGCCAGCAGCATCCCTTTATGGGCGATGGCGGTGCGTCCCTGGCTCACCAGCTGCCAGCTGTGCAGCGGGGTACCCACCGCGAAGCAGGGGCTGAAGCACTGGGCCACCGGCGCTTTCCAGCTGACGTCGCCGACGTCGGTGGAGCCGGCGAGGAGCGTATCCGTGGCCGCCCACGGCGCCACCTCATCAATCAACAGCGTGTCGCGGTGGCGACGAGCGAAGGTTTTCCCCGCCTCGCCGCCGGTGCCGGCGATATTGTTCAGGCTGTTGTTGATATCGTTGTCGCTGAGCGTGGCGCGGATCGCTGCGGCAAAGGCGCGCTCGTCGTCGCTCCATGCCGGCGTGCCGTAATGGCATACCGCCTGGTACATCGCCGCTTCGAGCGTGCGGTTGGGCAGATAGCCCGAGCAGGCTTTTTCAAAGCGGCAGCTGACGTGGGTCTCGGTCATCAGCGCGGCCCCCTGGGCAATCTTCTCAATGCGGGCGAAAATCTGTTCCACGTCGGCCATCTCCGGCGCGCGGATCAGATACAGCACTTCCGCCTGGGCCTGGACGACGTTGGGCGAGACGCCGCCGGTATCGGTAATGGCGTAATGAACCCGCGCCTTCTCGATAATATGTTCATTCAGGAAGTTGCTGCCGGTGGTCATCAGGGTGACCGCGTCCAGGGCGCTTCGCCCCAGGTGCGGCGAATTGGCGGCGTGGGCGGCGGTGCCGGTAAAGCGCCACGCCGCCTGAATGTTGGCGAGGGTGCGGGTGCTGAACATCCCGGCCCAGGACTCCGGATGCCAGGTGAGGGCCGCATCGACGTCATCAAACAGCCCTTCGCGCACCATAAAGGTTTTGCCCGAGCCGCCTTCTTCCCCCGGGCAACCGTAGAAGCGCAGGGTGCCTGCGCCGCCGTGCTGCTGCAGCCATTTTTTAGCGGCGACCGCCGCGGCGAAAGCCGCCGTCCCGAGCAGATTGTGCCCGCAGCCGTGACCGTTGCCCCCCGGCGTCGACGATGTCGGCTCCGCGCAGTGGGCCTGCTGGCTAAGACCCGCCAGGGCGTCAAACTCGCCCAGCAGGGCAATAACCGGTTGACCCTCGCCGACGCTGGCGATAAAAGCATTGGGGATCCCGCCGGCATCCCGGGTAAGCTGAAAACCTTCCGCTTCCAGGGCGTCCGCCAGCCGGCGGGCGGACCAGAACTCCTCAAAGCGCGTCTCCGGGTGATCCCAGATATCATCGGCGATAGCGCAATACGTCTCGCGGCTTGCCTCAATCACCTCGTCCACAAACTGAAAAATGGGTTCCATCACACCCCCCGCTGCCAGGGAAAGTTAAGCGCGACGCGCGCCAGGGTGTCGACCGCGACCGTCATTACGCTCTCGTCGAAGTCAAACTTCTCGTTGTGGTGACCGGCGCTCAGTTCGGTGCCGAATATCATGTACGAGGCGAGGCCGCCGCGCGCCTGGACCCGGGCCATCATCAGGGTGGCGTCTTCCGATCCCGCCGGGGCGGCGATGCGATCCACCGCCTGCTGCACGCCGGGCACAAGGGCGGCCTGTTCGCGCAGGTACGCCACCCACGCCGGCGACGGGGCGCTGGCGGTGGCCGCGCCCATCATGCGTAACTCGTACCCGGCTTGATGCATCGCCGCGGCCCCGGCGATGACGTGCTGCGCCCGATCAAAAACATACTGGTTGATGGCTTCGCTTTCGCCGCGGGTTTCCACTTTTAACAGGGCCGAAGAGGGCACCACGTTGCGTCCGGTGCCGGCCTGCATCACCCCAACGTTGACCCGCGACGCGCCGGCGCTGTGCGGTGGGATGGCGTGCAGAGCAAGGGCGGCCTGGGCGGCGGCGAGCAGCGCGTTGCGCCCATCTTCAGGCTTACCGCCGGCATGGGCGGCCACGCCGCTAAACTGCACATCGAATTTGGTGGTGGCCATAAAGTTGTCCCCCCCGCACACCACGGTGCCGACCGGAACGCCGGTGCCGATATGGATGGCGGTGAAATAGTCCACCTCGTCCACCACGCCGGCGGCCACCATCGCGCGGGCGCCGCGGGTACCCTCTTCAGCAGGCTGGAAAATAAGTTTAATGACCCCGTTGAGCTGGGCGGCATACTGCTTGAGCACATGCGCCAGACCCAGCCCGATGGCGGTATGTCCATCGTGGCCGCAGGCGTGCATCATGCCGGCGTTGCAGGAGGCGAAATGGTCGCGATGGGGGCGGTGGCTGTCATCGTGCTGCTCATTGAGGTCGAGGGCGTCCATGTCGACGCGAAAGGCCAGGGTTGGGCCGGGACGTCCGGTGTCGAGCGTCGCCACCACGCCGGCGAACCCGCCTTCAAACACCGGCAACCAGCGTTCCGGCGCCCCTTGCTCGCGGGCGCGCTCGAAAGCCTGGGTCAGGGTCTCCTCATCCGGCAGCCCCATCCGGCTGTCGGCATCGATGACGTCACGCCCCAGCGCCAGCTGGTAGCCGAGCCCGTCGAGGATCTCCGCCACCTTGCTGGCGGTGCGAAACTCCAGCCAGCCGGATTCAGCGTGCAGGTGAAAATCGCGGCGCCATTGGGTCATGGCTGGCGCCAGCTGGCGCAGGTATTCATCAAGTTGCGGCATAGCTTATCCTGTCATAAGTAAAAAATGTGACGGCGTTCACGATGTGATAGCTTTTGTTTATCACTGACGCGCTACAGGCCTTAACGCTCTTAACCTGCCACAGCCTGATGGATTACAGTAGATGTCATTTTCTTCCTTCTGATAAACAACGGTTATCACCAAAAGCATGGCATTTCAGATTAAATTTCATCAAATTCGCGCCTTCGTCGAGGTGGCCCGGGAAGGGAGTATTCGCGGCGCCAGCCGCTCGCTGGCGGTCTCGCAGCCGGCCCTGACCAAAGCGATTAAAGAGCTGGAGGAGGGGCTTTCCGCTCAGCTGTTCGTCCGCCGCCGCCAGGGGGTGGCGCTGACTGACGATGGCGAAAGTTTTTATCAACATGCGAGCCTGATCCTCGAGGAGCTGCGGGCGGCGCAGGATGAACTGCTGCAGCGCCAGGGAGAGCAGGCCGGGCAGATCAATATTGGCCTTGGCGCCAGCGTCGCCCGGTCGCTGATGCCGTCGGTGATCTGCCGCTTTCATCAGCAGCATCCGCAGGTGAAGGTGCGGATCATGGAGGGCCAGCTGCTGGCGATGATCAATGAGCTTCGCCAGGGGGAGCTGGATTTCACCATCAACACCTACTATCCCGGGCCGTACGACCATGAGTTCAGCTTTGAAAAACTGTTTGAGAAACCGTTCGCGGTCTTCGCCCGCGCGGGGCATCCGGCGGCGCAGGCCACCTCGCTGGTGGAGCTGATGGATCACCACTGGACCATGCCGACGCCGCGCGGCAGCTACTTTAAACAGCTGCAGGACCGGTTTAATCAGGCCGGACTGGCGCCAAAGGTGGATATTGTGTGCGAGACCTTCTCGTCGTGCATCAGCCTGGTGGTGAAAAGCGATTTTCTCAGTATCCTGCCGGTGGAGCTCGGCAACGATCCGATGATGGCGGACAAGCTGATGATGATCCCCGTCCGCGAAGCGTTGCCGACGGCGGCCTATTTTCTGATCCAGCGGCGCGACACCCGGCAGACGCCGCTAACGGCGTCATTAATCACCCTGTTTCGCCGCCAGAGTCGACAATTGTTTCCTTAACCGCCCGTCGCGCTCACTTTGCCAGCAGACGGGGCTAAACGCGTTGAGGGGGGAGCGCGAGGCGGCTATAGTAGCTGGCGACAGCCGCTGGAGGAGAGCCCATGAACCTTGATGACAAATCCCTGTTTCTTGACGCCATGGAAGATGTCCAGCCCCTGAAACGTAACAATGACGTGCACTGGCATCCCGGGCGCAACAGTCGCGCCCCGCAGCGCGTCGACACCCTGCAACTGGATAATTTTCTCACTACCGGCTATCTCGATATCGTACCGCTCGCCACGCCGCTGGAGTTTAAGCGCGAAGGGCTGCAGAGCGGTGTGCTGGATAAGCTACGGCGGGGGAAATACAGCCAGCAGGCGAGCCTCTCCCTGCTGCGCCAGCCGGTGGAACAGTGCCGGCAGATGCTCTTCGCCTTTATGGTGCAGGCGCAGAAAGAGGGGTTACGAAATGTGCTGATCGTTCACGGCAAAGGCCGCGACGACCAGTCCCATGCCAATATCATCCGCAGCTATCTGGCGCGCTGGCTGGAAGAGCTGCCGGAGGTGCAGGCCTTCTGCGCCGCGCTACCACATCATGGCGGTAGCGGCGCCTGCTATGTCGCGCTGCGTAAATCGGCCGAAGCGAAGCAGGAGACCTGGGAGCGGCACGCCAAGCGCAGCCGCTAGCGCAGCAGCAGCGTCAGCTCGCGAGCGGCTTTTTGCAGCTCCGGCAGCACGCGGTCGATCATCTCGCGGGCCGACATCTGGCCCGCATGCACCCCGACGTTCAGCGCCGCCTGCGCCTGCCCCTGGGCGTTAAACAGCGGTACCGCGAGGGAGCGCAGGCCCATCTCCAGCTCCTGATCGTTGAGGGCATACCCCTGCTGATGCACCCGTTTCAGCTCGGCGCGCAGCTTCGCCACCGAATCCACCGTCTGCGGGGTATAGCGGATCATGGTTACCCGGGCCAGCATGTCGTTGAGCTTCTCCTCCGGCTGATGGCTGAGCAGCACCCGACCCATCGAGGTCGCCCACGCCGGAAGGCGGCTGCCGATATCGAGGTCGATGGTCATGATCCGCGAGCTGGAAGCGCGGGCGATATACAGGATATCGTCCCCGTCGAGGGTGGCGATGGAGCAGGATTCATTGAGCATTTCGCTCAGATGCCGCAGCACCGGCTGCGCCGAACGCGCCAGCGGCGTTGAGGCCAGCCAGGCGTGCCCCAGGGCCAGGATCCGCGGCCGCAGCTGAAAATGCTTACCGTCTTCGGCATAAACGAACCCCAGCTTGCTCAGGGTATACAGGCAGCGGCGCACCGCTGCGCGCGGAATGCCGGTCTTTTGACTGATCTGTGAGATAGACAGCAGGGGCCGCTGCGGCGTGAATGCCTGAATCACCTCCAGGCCGCGCGCCAGCGAGGCCATGAAGTTAGGATCGCCCTTAAACGGATCGCCGTCGCCGGTCAGTAAATCGTCTGGATGCTTGTCCATTTCTGTTCCCCATATTTGCCATCGATCACATTCTTTCGCTAAAGATAACCGATGTTCGATTATCGCACCATATTTCGATTATCGCCCTTGACCGACATCGTTAAGCGGGTCACATTTTGTGCGAACAACGAATAAAAGTGCGATTACCGCACATCACTGGAGCGACCTGATGATTGATAAAAGCGTATCGACGCTGAGCGAGGCCATCGCCGGGATCCACGACGGGGCGACTATTATGATCGGCGGCTTTGGTCCCGCCGGCCAGCCGACCTTTCTGATTGACGCCCTGATTGACCAGGGCGCCCGCGACCTGACCATCATTAACAACAACGCTGGCAACGGCGAAGTGGGGCTCGCGGCGCTGCTTAAGGCTGGCCGGGTGCGCAAAATGATCTGCTCCTTCCCGCGCCAGGTCGATTCCCAGATTTTCGATGACCTCTATCGCCGCGGCAAAGTGGAGCTGGAGCTGGTGCCGCAGGGCAACCTCGCGGCGCGGATCCAGGCCGCCGGCGCCGGGCTGGGCGCGGTGTTTACCCCCACCGGCTACGGCACGCCGCTGGCGGAAGGCAAGGAGACACGGGAAATCGACGGCCGCCACTATGTGCTGGAGTATCCGATCAAAGCCGATTTCGCGCTGATTAAAGCCCACCAGGGCGACCGCTGGGGCAACCTGGTGTATCGCAAGGCAGCGCGCAACTTTGGACCGATTATGGCGACGGCGGCGAAAACCACCATCGTTGAAGTCTCGCAGCTGGTGTCGCTGGGCGACCTCGACCCGGAACACATCATCACCCCCGGCATTTTCGTCCAGCGCGTGTTCTCGCTGGAAAACCTGACTGCCGCACAACGCGCCTGAGGAACCCGAGATGCAAAAACTGACCCGTGACGAAATGGCCCAGCGCGTGGCCCGCGATATCCCCGAAGGCGCTTACGTTAACCTCGGCATTGGCCTGCCGACCCGGATTGCCAACTACCTGCCTGCCGACAAAG
Organism: Klebsiella sp. M041; assembly: GCF_059759695.1. NCBI lineage: Bacteria > Pseudomonadati > Pseudomonadota > Gammaproteobacteria > Enterobacterales > Enterobacteriaceae > Klebsiella > Klebsiella sp. M041. The sequence continues at coordinate 165,386 of NZ_JCAXWU010000009.1, read as the reverse complement.
AGGTGTTCCTGCACAGCGAGAACGGCCTGCTGGGCATGGGGCCGAAGCCGCAGCCCGGAGAAGAAGATCCCGAGCTGATCAATGCCGGTAAAGAGTACGTTACCCTCCTGCAGGGCGGCTGCTATTTCCACCATGGCGACTCCTTCGCCATGATGCGCGGCGGCCATCTCGATATCTGCGTGCTGGGGGCCTATCAGGTCTCCGCCAGCGGCGATCTCGCCAACTGGAGCACCGGCGCGCCGGACGCCATCCCGGCGGTCGGCGGGGCGATGGATCTGGCCATCGGCGCTCGCCAGGTGTTTGTGATGATGGACCATCTAACCCGCGACGGCGAGTGCAAGCTGGTGGAACAGTGCAGCTACCCGCTGACCGGCGTCGGCTGCGTGAGCCGGATCTATACCGACCTGGCGGTGATCGACATTACCGACCGCGGCCCGGTGGTGCGGGAAATCTTTAACGGTCTCTCTTTTGAAGAGCTGCAGCGCATCACTCCGGTGACGCTGACCTTTGAACAACTGGCGGAAAGCGCGTAAGGAACCTATGATGAATCAGGCATTTATCTGTGATGCGGTGCGTACACCCTTTGGCCGTTTTGGTGGTACGCTGGCGACGATGCGCGCTGACGACCTGGCGGCGCTGCCGCTGAAAGCGCTGCTGGAGCGTAACCCGGGACTGGATCCTTCGCGCATTGACGATGTGATCTTTGGCTGCGCCAACCAGGCCGGGGAAGACAACCGCAACGTGGCGCGGATGGCGCTGCTGCTGGCCGGGCTGCCGGAGAGCGTGCCCGGCAGCACCATCAACCGCCTGTGCGGCTCCAGCCTCGATGCGATCGGCGTCGCGGCGCGGGCGATTAAAAGCGGGGAGACGCAGCTGATGATCGCCGGCGGCGTGGAGAGTATGTCCCGGGCGCCGTTTGTGATGGGTAAAGCGGAGAGCGCCTTTAGCCGCAGCATGCAGATGGAGGATACCACCATCGGCTGGCGCTTTATTAACCCGCAGATGAAAGCCCTGTACGGCGTGCATTCCATGCCGGAGACGGCGGAAAATGTCGCCGATGAGTTTGCCATTTCCCGCGCCGATCAGGATGCGTTCGCCTTACGCAGTCAACTGCGCACCGCCGCGGCCCAGGAGGCTGGGCGTTTTGCCGATGAGCTGATCGCCGTCCAGGTGCCGCAGCGTAAAGGCGAACCGCTGCGGTTTAGCCGCGATGAACACCCGCGCAGCACCTCGCTGGAGGCGCTGGCGAAACTGCGCGGCGTGGTGCGCGCCGACGGCAGTGTCACCGCCGGCAACGCCTCAGGCGTTAACGATGGCGCCTGCGCGCTGCTGCTGGCCAGCGAAACCGCGCTGGCGGCCAACGATCTTCAGCCGCTGGCCCGGGTGGTCGGCGTGGCGACGGCGGGGGTGGCGCCGCGCATTATGGGCTTTGGCCCGGCGCCGGCGGTGCGGAAGGTGCTGGCGCAGACCGGTCTGACGTTAGCCCAGATGGATGTGATCGAGCTGAATGAAGCCTTCGCCGCCCAGGCGCTGGCGGTGACCCGCGATTTGGGCTTACCGGACGATGCCGCCCATGTGAACCCCAACGGCGGGGCGATCGCCCTGGGGCATCCGCTCGGCGCCTCCGGCGGCCGCCTGGCGATGACCGCAGCTTACCAGCTGAAACGGACCGGCGGCCGCTACGCGCTGTGCACCATGTGCATCGGCGTCGGGCAGGGGATCGCCCTGATTATTGAACGTGTTTAAGGAGCCAGAATGAGTTTGTTGACCCCGATGCTGCGCAGCAGTCCGCTCACCGACTGGTTCAGCGACGCGCAGCGGGTGCAGGGCATGCTGGATTTTGAAGCGGCGCTGGCCCAGGCGCAGGCCGCCTGCGGGATGGTGCCGGCGGCGGCGGTCGGGCCGATTGTCGCGGCCTGCCGCCACGAGGCGATCGATTTTACCGCCCTGGGCGAGGCGGCTGTGGGGGCGGGTAATCTGGCGATCCCGCTGGTGAAACAGCTGACGGCCCAGGTAAAAGCGCGGGATCCAAACGCCGCGCGCTACGTTCACTGGGGCGCCACCAGTCAGGATGCTATCGACACCGGGCTGGTGCTCCAGCTGCGCGGGGCGCTGGATGCCGCCGAGCAACTGCTTGAGCGACTGTTGGCGGCCCTCGCCGGGCAGGCCGACCGTCATTGCCACAGCGTGATGCCGGGCCGGACCTGGATGCAGCATGCGCTGCCGGTGACCTTTGGTCTGAAGCTGGCGGGCACTCTCGACGCGCTGCTGCGCTGGCAGCAGCGGCTGCGGGAGATGCGTCCGCGTCTGCTGGTGCTGCAGTTCGGCGGCGCTGCGGGGACCCTGGACGCGCTGAAAGCGCAAGGACCGGCGGTTGGCCAGGCGCTGGCGCAGAACCTCGGTCTGTCGCTGCCGGATACCCCGTGGCACAGCCAGCGCGATCGGCTGCTGGAGGCAGGCGCCTGGTTCGCTGGCGTCTGCGGCACCCTGGGGAAATTCGCTAATGACTTCTCCCTGCTGATGCAGACCGAAGTGGCGGAGGTGGGCGAGCCGGTAGCGGAAGGGCGCGGCGGCTCGTCGACGATGCCGCATAAGCGCAATCCGGTGGCTTGCGCGGCGATCCTGACCGCCGCCCAGCGCACCCCGGGTCTGATGGCCACCCTCTACGCCTGCCAGATTCAGCAGCACGAGCGGGCGCTGGGCGGCTGGCAGGCGGAGTGGGAGACCCTGCCGGAGCTGATTACCCTGGTGGGCGGGGCGCTGGCGCAAAGCGAGGCGCTGGTGCGCGACATGCAGGTCTTCCCGCAAAAGATGCGCGCCGACCTCGATATCACCCACGGGCTGATCATGGCTGAGGCGGTGACCCTGGCGCTGGCGGAATGCATCGGCAAAGCTGAGGCGCACCATCATATTGAGGTGCTGTGCCGTCAGGCGCTGGACCGCCACCGCCCGCTGGTCGATCTGCTCGCGGCAGACCCGCAGGTTAGTCAGTATCTCTCCCGCGAACGCTTAACCACGCTGCTGGACCCGGCAACGGCGACCGGCAGCGCCGAACGCTTTGTGCGCCAGGTGCTGGCGCGTTATCAGGAGCAACATGATGAATCTTGATTATCAACTCGACGGACCGGAAGGTGCGCCGGTTATCGTTCTCTCCAACTCGCTGGGTACCACCCGGGCGATGTGGCAGCCGCAGATAGAGGCGTTAACCGCCCATTTCCGGGTGCTGCGCTACGACACCCACGGCCACGGTAAAACGACGAAAAATGGCAAAGTGACCCTCGCCCAGCTGGGGGAAGATGTGATTGCGCTGCTCGATCATCTGAATATCGACCGCGCCTGGTTCTGCGGGATCTCGATGGGCGGTCTGACCGGTCTGTGGCTGGGCCGCTTTGCGCCAGAGCGTTTTTATGGTCTGGCCGTCGCGAACACCGCGGCGCGCATCGGCGATCAGGCCAGCTGGCTGTCGCGGGCGCGGGCGGTACGCCAGGAGGGAATGGCGGTGGTGGCCGCCGGGGCGGCAGATCGCTGGTTCACCCACGCGTTTCGCCAGAAGGCGCCGGAGGTGGTGGAGGCCCTGTGTCACCAGCTGACCCATACCGACGCCGAAGGCTATGCCGCCTGCTGTGAGGCGCTGGCCGCCGCCGACCTGCGGGGCGAAGTAGGGCAGATCCCGCTGCCGACGTTAATCATTGCCGGGGAAAGTGACCCTGTCACCACGGTCGGTGACGCTAATTTCCTGCAGCAGCAGATCCCCGCCTCCCAGGTGGTAGTTCTGCCGGCATCGCATCTGTCAAACATTGAGGCGGCGAAAAGCTTTACTTCAGCGCTGCTGAGCTTTTTCCAGGGAGAACGCCATGGAGGATAAACAGCGCTATCAGGACGGGTTGGCGGTGCGGCGCAAAGTACTGGGCGACGCCCACGTCGACCGTACGCTGCAGCATCTGACGCCGTTGAACGAAGAGTTTCAGGACTTTATCACCCGCTACGCCTGGGGTGAGACCTGGACCCGTCCGGGGCTCGACCACCACACCCGCAGTATGATCACCATTGCCATGCTGATTGCTCTCAATCGCGAGGCGGAGCTGAAGATGCATCTGCGCGCGTCGTTTAACAACGGGGTGACCCGTGATGAGCTGAAAGAGTTGATCATGCACTCTGCGCTGTACTGCGGACTGCCGGCGGCCAATGCCACGATGCATCTGGCGCAGCAGGTGTTTGACGACATTGACGCCGCGCAGGGTTGAGTCGTCGTCCAGGTCGGATTGCCCGGCAGTCGTTGTCGGCCGGGTAAGGAACAGACGCCACCCGGCGGAAATGCCGCTACGTTATCCATTATTTCTTACCCTCCTGCGGCGCGACGGCTGGGGCATCGTCCCGGTCGTCCCGAGGGTCAGCATCAACCCGGGAAAGGGAATTATTGTTATTTTTCAGCAATCAAGGGACGACTTGTCGTTGAGCATAGCCGGGCAGGAAGTGAATTCAAGCTGGCGCGGCGCGGCGCGGACATAAAACAAGCCGTCACCTGAACGGCGACGGCCTGCTGTTAGCGCCAGAGGGGGGCGTTAGCCGTGCTGTTTACAGCCGGCGCACTGCTTGTTCTGGATCTGCTGGAAGAAATCGTTGCCTTTATCATCGACGAGAATAAACGCCGGGAAATCTTCCACTTCGATTTTCCAGATCGCCTCCATCCCCAGTTCCGGATACGCCACGCACTCAAGGCTCTTGATGCTCTGTTGCGCCAGCACCGCCGCCGGGCCGCCGATGCTGCCGAGGTAGAAGCCGCCGTGTTTGTGGCAGGCGTCGGTGACCTGCTGGCTGCGGTTGCCTTTCGCCAGCATCACCATGCTCGCGCCATGGGACTGCAGCAGATCGACGTAAGAGTCCATGCGGCCAGCGGTGGTCGGGCCGAGGGAGCCGGAGGCGTAACCGGCAGGCGTTTTGGCCGGGCCGGCGTAGTAGATCGGGTGATCTTTCACGTACTGCGGCAGTTCCTCGCCATTATCGATAAGCTCTTTCAGCTTGGCGTGGGCGATATCGCGAGCGACGATAATAGTGCCGTTGAGACTCAGGCGGGTGGAAACCGGATGGGCGGACAGTTGCGCCAGGATCTCGCTCATCGGCTGATTCAGGTTGATGCTGACCACCTTGCCTTCGCCCTGCTGACGCAGATGTTCAGGGATATATTTTCCTGGATTGCTCTCCAGTTTCTCAATCCAGATACCGTCGCGGTTGATTTTGGCTTTGATGTTGCGGTCGGCGGAGCAGGAGACGCCCATGCCGATCGGACAGGAGGCGCCGTGGCGCGGCAGGCGGATCACCCGGATATCGTGGGCGAAGTATTTGCCGCCGAACTGCGCGCCGAGGCCGAGGTTTTGCGCTTCCTGCAGCAGTTCCTGCTCAAGCTGCACATCGCGGAACGCCTGACCGTGCTCGTTGCCTTCAGTCGGCAGGCCGTCGTAGTAGCGGGTGGAGGCCAGCTTGACGGTTTTCAGCGTCGCTTCCGCCGAGGTGCCGCCGATGACAAAGGCGATATGGTACGGCGGGCAGGCCGCCGTGCCGAGGGTACGCATCTTCTCCACCAGATAGTTTTTCAGCTTCGCCGGGGTGATCAGCGCTTTGGTTTCCTGATAGAGATAGGTTTTATTGGCGGAACCGCCGCCTTTCGCCATGCACAGGAATTTATATTCGTCGCCGTCGACGCTGTAGAGATCGATCTGCGCCGGCAGGTTGGTGCCGGTGTTGACCTCTTTATACATATCCAGCGGGGCGTTCTGCGAGTAACGCAGGTTATCTTCGGTATAGGTGTTGTACACGCCCTGCGCCAGGGCGGCTTCGTCGCCGCCGCCGGTCCAGACGCGCTGGCCTTTTTTACCCATGATGATGGCGGTGCCGGTGTCCTGGCAGGTGGGCAGAATGCCTTTGGCGGCGATTTCCGAGTTGCGCAGGAACTGCAGGGCGACATATTTATCGTTATCGCTGGCCTCCGGGTCGAGCAGAATCGACGCGACCTGCTGCTGATGGGAGACGCGCAGCATAAAGGCGGCGTCGTGGAAGGCCTGCTGCGCCAGCAGGGTCAGCGCCTGCGGTTCCACTTTCAGCACTTCCTGGCCGTCAAATTCGGCGACGGAGACGTGCGCTTTGCTGAGCAGATAGTATTCAGTATCGTCGTGCGCCAGCGGGAACGGATCCTGATAAACAAACGGTTTAGTCGACATAATCACTTACTCCATAAAGATAAAACCGCCGGGGTGGTCCCGGCGGTTATGAATCAGAACATCATGGACATCCACGGATAGCCAATCAGCAGCAGGGCGGCCAGGAAGATGGCGCCAAAGATGGTGCCGAGGCGCCAGTAATCTTTAGTCGGCAGATAGCCGCTGCCGTAGTAGATCGGGCTTGGGCCGGTACCGTACGGGGTGATGATCCCCATCACGCCCAGCGAGGTGACCATCAGCAGAACGAACACTTCCATATTCATCCCCGGAATGGTGGCGGCGATGGTCAGCATGGCCGGCAGCAGCGCGGTAGTGTGCGCGGTGGTGCTGGCAAACAGATAGTGCAGCAGGTAGAACGCCAGCAGCAGGACGATGGTCGCCATCCCCGGAGAGATACCGCTCATCAGCGCGCCGCCCTCTTTACCCAGCCAGGCGATAAAGCCGGTAGAGGAGAGGCCGTCGGCCAGCGCCACCAGGGTGGCGAACCAGACAAAGGTGTTCCACGCCGCTTTGTTGTTGGTGATATCGCTCCAGGAGAGCACGCCGGTCCACAGCATCAGCACGATAACCAGCAGGGCGGCCAGAGCCGGTTCAATCCAGTCGGCGGCGAAGATCCACATCATCAGCGCGAAGCAGACGAACACCAGCAGCAGGATCTCATTGCGCGACAGTTTGCCCAGTTTTTCCAGTTCACGAGCGGCCCACAGCGGCACTTCGTTATTGACTTTCACTTCCGGCGGGTAGAACCAGTAGGCCAGCAGCGGCATGGTCAGGATCAGCAGTACGCCAAGCGGCAGGAAGGCGATGAACCAGGTGCCCCAGGAGATGTTGATACCGACGATGCTTTTTACCAGCGCCAGCGCCAGCAGGTTCGGCGCCAGTGCCGACAGGAACATCGAGCTGGTGATACAGGCGGCAGTGATCGCTACCCACATCAGATAGGAACCGATTTTACGCGCGCTCGGATCGTTTGGTTTTGAACCGTACAGCGGCGGCAGGTTGGCGATAATCGGGTAGATGGTGCCCCCGCTGCGCGCGGTATTCGACGGCGTAAACGGCGCCAGCAGCAGATCCGCGAAGGTGATGGCGTAGCCCAGCGTCAGGCTGCGACGGCCGAGATATTTCACCAGAATCAGCGCCAGGCGGCGGCCGAACTGGGTTTTATCGTAGCCGGCGGCGAACATAAAGGCGCCGAAGATAAGCCACACGGTGGAGTTGCCGAAGCCGCTCACCGCCCACTTAAAGGAGGCGCCGGCCATTTTGAAGCCGGGTGCGGCCATCTGTTCCGGGCTGAACAACAGCCACTGACTGCACAGGGCGATGACCACCACGCCGGTGATGCCGATAACGGCGCCAGGCAGTGGTTCAAAAATCAACCCGACGATCACCCCAACGAAGATAGCGAAGTAGTGCCAGGCGTACGGCGGCAGGCCGTCCGGGACCGGGACGAAGAGTAACAGCACGGCAACGATAATTGGCAGCGCCATCATCAGGAGACGTTTTTTATTCGCAGTCGTTGGATTGACTGCACCGGCAGGCGGTATGGTTGTCTTTTTCTCTTTCATAATGAGTATCTGCAAGTTGTTGAAAATAACGTTTACGCCAGCGATGCGCTCAGTGGTTTCTTTAATTACAAAAGTTTCTTTAGTTTTTATTTTGCGTTTCTGAGTATCGTTGGGGCGATTATTTAACGCGATTTGATGGGCGTTAAATTAAATTTATTGGTTATTTATATATTGCGCTTTCAATGGCCGTTGCAATTGATCAAGATCAAGAAAAGCAGGTGATTTCACTATTTTTTTTATTATCAGTATAACCCTATGTGATGAGGTGTTATTTTGGCGAAAATATCGGTAAATGTTAAAATAAAAATAAGCAATTAATGCTAATTTTTTCCATTTGTTTCGTAAGTTGCTGAATAATAACTGTAATGTGCGCGAGTTTGGTCGTTGTGAATGTTAACGTAAGTATCTGAAATGTTATCGTTCATTTGTATTATGTAAATGCTATTTATTATTTTAATAATACAATAGAGGTAGCGATGTTATTGCTGGGGTTAAATAGTTTTATAACTAACGTAATTGATTTAGTAACTAAAAAACCCGTTATATTATTGGCATGACAACAGGAATTAAAAAAACCACAACCATTAATGATTCCGTCACCCCATTCTGAATTTTTAATATTTTAAAATCTGGAGCGTAACTTATGACCAGTAACGAACGAATTCTGCAGCCATTTACTTTACCAAATGGTACGGAGCTGAAAAACCGTTTGCTCATGGCGCCGATGACCACCTGCACCGGTTATTACGATGGGACTGTCACCAGCGAGCTGGTGGAATACTATCGCGCTCGCGCCGGCAGCATCGGCACCATTATTGTCGAGTGCTGCTTTATTGATGACTACGGCCTGGCCTTCCCGGGTGCTATCGGTATCGATAACGATGAAAAAATCGCCGGCCTGGCGAAAATCGCCGAAGCGATTAAAGCGGAAGGTTCGAAAGCGATTCTGCAGATCTATCACGGCGGCCGCATGGTCGACCCGCAGCTGATCGGCGGTCGCCAGCCGGTGGCGCCGAGCGCTATCGCCGCCCCGCGTGAGGGCGCCGCGATGCCGCGGGCGCTGAGCGGAGACGAAGTGGAAGCCATGATCGCCAAGTTTGGCGATGGGGTCCGTCGCGCTATCCTCGCCGGTTTCGACGGAGTCGAAATTCACGGGGCTAACACCTATCTCATTCAGCAGTTCTATTCGCCGAACTCCAACCAGCGCGACGATGAGTGGGGCGGTAGCCGCGACAATCGCGCTCGTTTCCCGCTGGCGGTGCTCGACATCACCCATAAAATGGCCCGCCAGTACGCTGACGATGCCTTTATCATCGGTTACCGCTTCTCGCCGGAAGAGATGGAGGTCCCGGGGATCCGCTTCGACGACACCATGTATCTGCTGGAAAAACTGGCCGCTCGCGGCGTCGATTATCTGCACTTCTCGGTGGGCGCGACTCTGCGTCCCTCTATCGTTGATACCTGCGACCCAACGCCGCTGATTGAGAAATACTGCGCCATGCGCTCTGACACTCTGGCTCAGGTGCCGGTGATGGGCGTCGGCGGGGTGGTTAACGTCGCCGATGCCGAGCTGGGCCTCGATCACGGCTATGACCTGATCGCCGTGGGCCGCGCCTGCATCGCCTATCCGGACTGGGCGGCTCGTATCGCCGCGGGTGAAGAGCTGGAGCTGTTTATCGACAGCACCCAGCGCGAGGCGCTGCATATTCCGGAACCGCTGTGGCGCTTCTCGCTGGTGGAAGCGATGATCCGCGACATGAGCATGGGCGACGCCAAATTTAAGCCGGGGATGTTTGTTGAAACCGTTCAGGATGACGCCAATGAGCTGGTGATCAACGTCAGCCTCGAAAATGACCATATCGCCGATATCGAACTGGCGGCGAGCCCGGTGCAGACCGTGGAGTTCACCACCAGCTTCGAAGAGATCCGCGAACGTATTCTGACCGCCAATACCCCGCACGTGGACGCTATTTCCGGGGCCACCAGCCAGAGCGAGGCGGTGAAAAAAGCGGTCGCCAAAGCGATGCTGAAATCGAGCAAAGCGCTGGCGGCGGAAGAGGGCGGCAATGACGCCGCGCCGAAAAGCTATGATGTGGTAGTGGTCGGCAGCGGCGGCGCCGGTCTGGCGGCCGCCATTCAGGCTCACGACGAAGGCGCCAGCGTGCTGATCGTCGAGAAAATGCCGACCATTGGCGGGAACACCATCAAGGCTTCCGCCGGGATGAACGCCGCGGAGACCCGCTTCCAGCGCGTGAAAGGCATTCAGGACAGCAAAGAGCTGTTCTATCAGGAAACCCTGAAAGGTGGGCACAATAAAAACAACCCGCAGCTGCTGCGCCGCTTCGTGGAGAATGCCCCGCAAGCCATTGAATGGCTGGCTGACCGCGGCATTATGCTCAACGATATCACCACCACCGGCGGGATGAGCATTGACCGCACCCACCGTCCGCGCGACGGGTCAGCGGTCGGCGGCTATCTGATTAGCGGCCTGGTGCGCAACATCACCAAACGCGGCATCGACGTCCTGCTGGATACCTCGGTGGAAGAGATCCTGATGAGCGGCGATGAAGTCAGCGGCGTGCGTCTGATCAACGACGAAAACGAGATCATTGAAGTCCAGAGCAAAAGCATTGTGGTGGCCACCGGCGGCTTCAGCGCCAACAGCGCGATGGTGGTGAAGTATCGTCCTGACCTCGAAGGCTTCGTCACCACCAACCACAAAGGGGCCACCGGGAGCGGTATCGCGCTGCTGGAGCGTATCGGCGCCGACACGGTGGATATGGGCGAAATTCAAATTCACCCGACCGTTGAACAGCAGACCTCCTATCTGATTTCCGAGTCGATTCGCGGCGGTGGGGCGATCCTCGTCAACCAGCAGGGTAACCGCTTCTTCAACGAAATGGAGACCCGCGATAAAGTCTCCGCGGCGATTATCGCCCTGCCGGAACACTATGCGTACATCGTCTTTGACGAACATGTACGGGCGAAAAACAAAGCCGCCGATGAGTACATCGCCAAAGGCTTCGTCACCAGCGCCAGCTCGCCGCGTGAACTGGCGGAGAAACTGGGGATGGATTACCATGCCTTCCTCGCCACCCTCGAGTGCTACAACGGGGCGGTGGAAAAACAGCATGATGAACAGTTTGGCCGGGCCACCGCGCTGCGCGCGCCGATTAACGAAGGTCCGTTCCACGCCATTCGTATCGCCCCGGGGGTGCACCACACCATGGGCGGCGTGACCATTAACACCGATGGCGAAGTGCTGAACGTTGCCCGGCAGCCGATCCGCGGCGCCTACGCCGCCGGTGAGGTGGTTGGTGGGATCCACGGCGGCAACCGTATCGGGGGTAACGCGGTGGCGGATATCATCATCTTCGGCACCCTCGCGGGCCACCAGGCGGCGAAACGCGCCAGAGGATAACACGCCATTGTTGATGCCGGGCCGGCGCTGTCGCCGCCCGGCTTACCCCTACTAAGGAGAGCCCGATGTCTGATAACCGCGTCTATAGCTACTCCGCCGTTCTGATGGGTTCTCCCATCCTGCTCAAACTCTGCTCCCATGATGAGGCGCTGGCCTCCCGCGTATTTCAGTTAATCAAGCGCTACGAAGATCTGCTTACCGTTAACCGCGCCGAGTCCCAGGTGATGGATATCAACCACGCCGCCGGACGTCACCCGGTGACCGTCAGCCGCCCGGTCTTTCAGCTCATTCAGTGCGCCAAAGCCGCCAGCATGGTGCGCGACAGCGCCTTTAACCTCGCGATTGGGCCGCTGGTGAAGCTATGGCGGATTGGCTTTCAGGGACACAGCGTGCCTGACGCCGGCGAAATCAGGGCCCGGCTGGCGCTGACCCGCCCGCAGGAGGTGATCCTTGATGAGGCAACCTGCAGCGTGTTTCTTCAGCAGCCGGGGATGGAGCTGGATCTTGGGGCGATCGCCAAAGGCTATATCGCTGACCGGGTGCGTGATTATCTGCGTCAGCAGCAGGTGGAAAGGGCGCTGATCAACCTCGGCGGCAATGTGCATACCCTCGGCGAATGGGCTATTGGCCTGAAAAAACCGTTTGCCGATGCGCAGGCGCTGATCGGCTCCCTGACGGTCAACGGACAGTCGGTAGTCACCTCGGGCACCTACGAACGTTATTTCGAGCAGGACGGCAAGCGCTGGCACCATATTCTCGACCCGCGCAGCGGTTACCCGCTGGACAACGAACTCGACAGCGTCACGGTGATTTCCAGCGATTCTTTAGACGGCGATATCTGGACCACGCTGCTGTTCGGCCTCGGCGTCGAGAAAGGCTGCGCAGCGCTGCGTCAACGGCAGGATATCGACGCGATTTTCGTCACCAAAAATCGCGACATTATACTGTCATCGCCGCAGCGCTTGCGCTTTGCGTCGCTGGACAGCGGCTACCGCGTTACTGACTGTACTGCTTAAGCAAACTGTACTGTTCGGCCACCAGGCGGTAGCGATAGACCGGCCGCCCGGTGGCGCCGTAGTGGATAGTGGTATAGAGAATATTGATCTGCGCCAGCCAGATCAGATACTTACGGCAGGAAACGCGGGAGATATTCACCGCCGCCGCCAGCTCATCGGTAGAGAATTCAACGTCCGGGTGGGCGTCAATCCACTGGCACAGGGTGCGCAGGGTTTGCGCGGTAAGCCCCTTGGGCAGCTTGCGCGCGTCGCTGGCCTCCGGCGCGCCGCCGTGCAGCAGGCGGTCAACGTCGGCCTGCTCGTAATAGGGTTGACCGGTTATCAGCTTGCGCTTCTCCCGCCAGGTGGTGAGCGCCTCTTCAAAACGGGGAAACTGGAAAGGTTTAATCAGGTAATCGACCACTCCGTAATGCATGGCGGTCTGCACCGTGGCGGCATCCGCCGCCGAGGTGATCATGATGACATCGATGGCGCGCCCCGATTTACGGATAGTCGGCAGCAGATCGAGCCCGCTGTCCTGCTGCATATAGACATCCAGCAGCACCAGATCGATCTCCAGCTGCGGATCGTTAATCATCTCCCGGGCTTGACTGAGCGTCGAGGCGCTCCCGCTGCAACGAAAGCCGGGAACCCTTGCCACGTACAGGCGATTCAGTTCGGCCACCATGGCATCATCGTCAACAATCAACACATTTATCACGCACGTTTCCTTTTACTATCCCAGGGGAGATGAACAAAAAATTGGGTAAATACGCCGGGTTCCGACTCGACGGCGAGGGTGCCGCCCAGCTCGCGTAATTGCTGGTTGGCGAGAAACAGCCCGACGCCGCGATTCTCGCCTTTGGTGGAGAAGCCTTTGTTAAAGATAGCGTCGATGTTGTTTTCCGGGATCCCCGGCCCGTCGTCGCTCACTTCACCGCTTAGCCAGCCGTCCTGATAGTGCAGCAGCAGGCCGATTTCGCCCTCCGCCTGACCGCTCATGGCGTCCAGCGCGTTCTCGATAAGGTTGCCCAGCACCGTCACCAGCACGGTGACCTGCTTTTCATTCGGGCAATCCGGCACCAGGCTCTCTTCCGCCAGCTTAAGGGTAAAGCCGCACTCGGTGGCGCGCTGCATTTTACTTATCAGAAAGCCGGCCACCACCGGGGATTTTATGCGGTGCTGAATATCGCCGATGTCCGCCTGGTAGCGGTGGGCGGTCTGCAGCACGTACTCCTCGAGTTTGCCATAGCTTTTCATATTCAGCAGGCCGAGGATCACGTGCAGTTTGTTCATGAACTCATGAGAGGTGGTGCGCAGGGCATCCACATAGCTCATCATGCCGTCCAGCCGCTGCAGCAGCTGGCTGACTTCGGTCTTATCGCGGAAGGTACAGATGGCGCCGACCACCGCCTCCTGGCTGCGGATAGGCACCGTGTTGCTGATGAGCAACAGGCCATTGCACCCCAGCTCGCGGTCGTACATCGGCTCGCCGCTGTGCAAAACCGTCTGCAGGTCGGCCAGCAGCGGGGTATGCGCGAGGGTCTTGTCCGGCCCGGAAAAGAGAATCTCGCGCGCCGCCGGGTTGATCAGATTAACCTCACCATGGGCATCGACGGCCACCACCCCCTCCTTGAGGGCGTGAAGCATGGCCTGACGCTGCTGAAACTGAGTGGAGATTTCGTGCGGCTCCAGCCCCAGCAGGACGCGCTTCAGGCCGCGCACCAGGCTCCAGGTGCCGATGGCGCAGACCAGCGCGCTGAACAGGATGGTCAGCAGCACGTCCCAGCGGCTGTTGGCGATCTGCTCGTCCACTTTACTCAGCGAAATGCCGACCGCCACCACGCCAATCTGCTGATGCTGGTCATTGAACACCGGGGTAAACACTCGCAGCGCCGGGGCCAGCACCCCGTGGTTAATGGCCACGTTCTCTTTTCCCTGCAGCGTCGGCTGGATATCGTGGCCGATGAAGCGTTTGCCAATAATCGAGCTGTCCGGATGCGAATAGCGAATACCGTGCATATCGGTGACGATAGCGTACAGCAGGTCGTTGCGCCGGGTGATGGCCTGCGCCAGCGGCTGAATAATCTGCTGCTGCGGCGGCGCCGCCAGTCCGCGCTTCACCTGCGGCATATCAGCCATGGTACGCGCCACCGCCAGCGCGGTCTCTTTCAGGCCGTCGCGGGTGGCATTGCTGATCTGCATATACCACAGGGCATAGACCAGCAGCAGCACGGCGCCGATCACGCTGCCAATCATCAAGGAGACGGCGGTGCTCAGTTTTAGCGGTAAGGCGCGTTGACGAACGCGAGGCGGGTGCTCTGATGCCTTCATGACGATCCCGGATAGATTCAGTGAACGATTATTATCGCTGATAGCGCGGCATTCATAAAGCCGTGTAATCAAAGCAAAAGGCCGCTTTTGCTACGGTAGCCTCGGCCCGACCACGATAAACTGTCGCTTTTCGCCACAGGCTTAAGGCAGACATGATGGAACTGGCATCTCTGGTCCGGGATATCCTCCGGCAACAGCACGTTGAACGACTGACGCAGCATCGTCAACAGGACCGTGAAGCGGAAGCAGAGTGGGAGATCGCGCGCTGGCGGCATCGCAGCGGGGTGGTGATCCAGCACCGCTACGAGCTCGAGCTTCCGCAACAGGATGCCGCCTCCTGCCCGGAGTGCTGGATCGACTGGCTGGTTATCGACAGCGCCGGCCTGGAGGTGAAGCCAATGCGCAAACAATTTTATAACCTCTGTCAGCAATCCTTCTGGCTGGCCATGCAGGCGGAAGGCGAAGATAAGACCTGATACAGGATTGCTCAGATAATCGGCAATTGCCCGTGAACGGGCGATCGGGACGGTAAACTGTGACCCCGACGGCGGTAAAGCGCGGAAGATTCCCCTTATAGTGGCGACAGAGGTTAAATAGTCCTGATGAATATAAGGATATGCATCAGGCCGCTGATTTCGCCGAGATGCGCTTTTTCTGTCGTAAATGGAGGTTGTTATGAGCAGTTCGCTAACCGCGTCAATGCAGGCACGTCGTCATCCGGATACCACCCACATCGATCGCCTCGCCACCGCCGACATGCTGGCGATGCTGCATCAGGATGATAAGCAGATATCGGAGGCGGTCGGCGCCTGTCTGCCGGATATCGCCCGGTTGATTGATATCGCCACCGCGACAATGAGCCGGGGAGGGCGTCTGGTCATTATCGGCGCCGGGGAATCAGGCCGCACGGCAGTCCAGGCGGTCAGCGACTACTCTCCGGAAGGCAAACACGCGCTGGTGGGGCTGATTGCCGGTGGCCAGACGGCGGCGATGGCCGAGCGGGAGACGGCGGCGAATAATTACGATCTTGGCGCCTTCGAGCTGCAGTCGCTGGACTTTTCCAGCCACGATATGCTGCTGGCGCTGACCGTTAGCGGCAAGACCCCGTGGGTCTGGGGGGCGATGCGCCACGCCTGGTCGCTGGGGGCCCCGATCGCGGTGGTGACCCAGCAGGCGGCCAGCGAGGCTGCGCAGCTGGCGGATATTGTTATTGCTCCGCAGACCGGGCCGGAAGCGGTGGCGGGCTTGACCAATCCGAAGGCCCGGCTGGCCCAGCGGCAGATCCTTAACATGGTGTCGACGGGCCTCGCTATCCGTGACGGCCGGGTGTACAGCAACCTGCGGGTGGATCTGCAGGCTGACACTCCGCACTGGGCGGAGCGGCAGGTGGCGATTGTCATGGCGGCCACCGACTGCACGCGCAGCGAAGCAAAAGCCGCGCTGACCAGCTGCCACCACCATTGCCGCACCGCGATCCTGATGCTGCTCAGCGGGCTGGACGCCTGGCACGCGCGGGAGCTGCTGACCAAACATCACGATCATCTGCGTCTTGCCCTGCGCGAAGCCCAGCGCAGCGCTGTCACTCCCGCCCATTAAGCCTGTCGCCAGGCGCGCTCCAACGGTGTGCGCGCCTGGACTTTATTAACTAAAGAAAAGCCTCTCTTTTATTTTTCCCAGCAATCTTGCTGAATTTTCAGCGATAATTTTACGGCGACTTTTATTTTTTGCGTCGTTCTGATTTTTTAAGTTAAATAATTATTTGATTAAAAATGCGAGAGTGTAAATGATATTTTAAAATAAAGTAAAAGTGCGTTAATATGCTGCCTCTTATTACCGTGTGCTACGTGATAATTCTATTATGCCTGCAATGAAAAAAACGATTATTTCCTTTACCGCATTAGCGATGTTCGTCAGCGCGGCGACGCATGCTGAAGCGGATACCTCTAAAAAAACTGACTTCCTGCTGATTGGCGGCGGGATCATGAGCGCCTCGCTTGGCACCTGGCTGCAGGCGCTGCAGCCGGACTGGGACCTGACGATGGTGGAGAAACTGGACGGCGTGGCCCTGGAATCTTCCAACGGCTGGAATAACGCCGGTACCGGTCACTCGGCGAATATGGAGCTGAACTATACGCCGGAGCGGGCGGACGGATCGATTGACGTCAGCAAAGCGCTGGATATTAACGAACAGTTTATGATCTCCCGTCAGTTCTGGTCGGCACAGGTGAAGCGCGGTATTTTGCACGATCCGCACTCCTTTATTAATTCCACGCCGCATATGAGTTTCGTCTGGGGCGATAATGTCGACTATCTACAGAAGCGTTATACCGCGCTGCAGCAGACCACCTTATTCCAGGGGATGAAATTCTCCACCGACCACGCGCAAATTAAACAGTGGGCGCCGCTGGTGATGGAAGGCCGCGATCCGCAGCAGAAAGTCGCTGCCACCTGGACGCCGGTAGGTACCGACGTTAACTATGGCGAAATCACCCGGCAGCTGATCGGCAGCCTGAAGAAAAACAGCCATTTCACCCTGCAAACCTCCTCTGAGGTCACCGATTTCAAACGCAATGCCGATAACTCCTGGCACGTGACCATTAAGAACGTGCAGAGCGGGGAAGCGCAGACTATTGACGCGAAATACGTCTTTATCGGCGCCGGCGGCGGCGCGCTGAAGCTGCTGCAGAAAACCGGTATTCCGGAAGCGGACAACTATGCTGGCTTCCCGGTGGGCGGTTCGTTCCTGATGACCGAGAACCCGGCGGTCACCGCGCAGCACCTCGAGAAAGTGTATGGCCAGGCTTCGGTCGGCGCGCCGCCGATGTCGGTACCGCACCTTGACGCCCGCTACCTGGATGGCAAGCGCGTGGTGCTGTTTGGGCCGTTCGCCACCTTCTCGACCAAGTTCCTGAAAAACGGTTCCTTCTTCGACCTGTTGAGCACCACCACCACTGACAACGTGCTGCCGATGACCCACGTCGGACTCGATAACTTCGACCTGGTGAAATATCTCGTCAGCCAGGTGATGCTCAGCGATGATGACCGCTTCGCCGCGCTGAAAGAGTACTACCCGGACGCGCGTAAAGAGGACTGGAAGCTGATCCAGGCCGGCCAGCGCGTGCAGATCATTAAGAAAGACGCAGAGAAGGGCGGCGTGCTGAAACTGGGCACCGAAGTGGTGGTCGATCAGCAGAAAACCATTTCCGCGCTGCTCGGCGCATCGCCAGGGGCTTCCACCGCCGCGCCGATCACCCTCAATGTGCTCAAGCAGATGTTCCCGACGCAGTTTAACTCGCCGGAGTGGCAGACCCGTATCCACCAGATCGTGCCGAGCTACGGCCAGAAGCTGAACGGTAACGTGGCGCTGACCCAGCAGGTTTGGGATGATACCGCCGCGACCCTGCAGCTGACGAAACCGCCGGTGATCCAGATGCCAGCGGCTGCGCCCACCGCGACCGCGAAGCCGGCTGAGCCGCAGCGCGACGCCTCGCCGCAGCACGATATGGCGCTGTAAAAGCAAACTCGATAGAGAACAAAAGGGAAGACCACGGTCTTCCCTTTTTTGCATTCCTTGCCGGCCTAAGCCGCTCTCTGCCTGCAACTTTGCCGTCATAAACGATATACTGATTTGAATTGAAAAAAGAAAAGCAAATCAGGAGTGTGGAAGGGCTATGCAAGACGATATCAACCAGGAGATCACCTTCCGCAAGCTGTCGGTCTTTATGATGTTTATGGCGAAGGGCAATATCGCCAGAACCGCCGAAGCGATGAAGCTTAGCAGCGTCAGCGTTCACCGCGCGCTGCATACCCTGGAAGAGGGGGTGGGCTGCCCGCTGTTTGTCCATAAAGGGCGCAATCTGCTGCCGCTGCAGGCGGCGTGGACGCTGCTGGAATATTGTCAGGATGTGATGAGTCTGATGAGCCGCGGCCTTGAGGCGACGCGCAAAGTCGCCGGCGTCGGCCAGGGGCGGCTGCGCATCGGCACCCTCTATTCCCTGACCCTGGAAACCGTCCCGCGCATTATCATGGGTATGAAGCTGCGTCGCCCGGAGCTGGAGCTGGATTTGACCATGGGCTCTAACCAGATGCTGCTGGATATGCTGGAAGACGACGCCCTCGACGCTATCCTGATCGCCACCAATGAAGGGGAGTTCAACAATACCGCTTTCGACGTGGTGCCGCTGTTTGAGGACGATATCTTTCTCGCCGCCCCGGCGACAGCGCAGCTGGATAGCACACAGCTTGCTGACCTGCGCGATTACGCCGACCGGAAATTCGTCTCGCTGGCGGAGGGGTTCGCCACCTATGCCGGGTTCCGGGAAGCGTTTCATATCGCTGGCTTCGAGCCGACGATCGTCACCCGGGTGAATGACATCTTTTCGATGATTAGCCTGGTGCAGGCGGGCGTCGGGTTTGCGCTGCTGCCGGGGCGGATGAAAAAAGTCTATGAAAAAGATGTACAGCTGTTAAAGCTGGCGGAACCGTACCAGATGCGCCAGCTGATCTCGATTGTCTATTCACACCATCGCGAACGCGATGCCGATCTGCTGGCGCTGGCGGCGGAAGGGAGAATGTACGCCCGGAGCCTTAATCGCTAAGCCGCTGCGCCAGATGGCGGGCGACATCCACGCCGCTGCGTTCCAGCGAAAGGGTCTCTCCGCGCCAGCCCGCCTGGCGGGTCAGGCAGGTCAATACCCCGCCGGGGGGCATCTCAATGGCTAAGCGCGCGTCGCGCTCATCGGCGGCGATCATCGCCTCCTGCCAGTGGACGGTGCGCGCCATGTTCATCGCCAGATCGTCGGCGATCCGCTGCGGATCCCACAGCACGCGCGCCGTCGAGCCGCTTAAATAGGCGCACTGCGGGCGCGTTAAGGTCACGTCGGCAAAGGCTGTTGCCAGCGCGGCGGCGGGTTTATCCAGCAGCGCGCAGTGCGACGGGACGCTGACCGCCAGCCGCTGCGCCTTACTGGCGCCCGCCTGCAGCGCCAGCTGCGCCACCTCGGCCATGGCTTCATCGCGTCCGGCGATCACGATCTGCGTTTCGGCGTTCAGGTTGGCAAGATAGACCTCGTGACCCTGCATCAGCGCCTCAACCCGCGGGCGGGTCAGGCCCATGATCGCCGTCAGCCCGTAACCGTCGGGATAGGCCTGCTCCATAAGATCGCCGCGCAGGGCCACCAGGCGCAGCGCGCTGGCGAAATCGAGCGCGCCGGCAATCACCGCTGCGGGAAAGGCGCCGATGGACAGGCCGCTGACAATCTGCGGATTGACGCCCTGGCGCTGTAGCTCGCGCGCCCAGGCTACCCCGGCGATCAGCAGGCAGAGCTGGACCGCACGGGTATGTTTTAGCGATCCGGCGCTATCTAGGGCCTCGACTTCATTCCCCAGCACGGCGCGCGCCTGGCTGAGGATCGCTTCGCGGTCGGGGATAGCCGCCAGCATGCCGGGACGCTGGGCACCCTGTCCGGGAAAAGTAAACAAAATCTTCATCATTCCTCCCTGCGCCACGGCGCAGCGGTTAAGCGCGCGCCGCGGGACGTTTTCAGCAGCGCTCGCCCATCGCGTAGCCACTCATTGAGGGCGAAGGCGCCGTATGGCGTTTCGACCTGGGTATCGGCGCGGCACGGGAGCTGGGCCACCCGGGACTGCCAATCCAGCAGCGCCTCGCGGGCCAGCGGCTGCGGGGCGCGGATCAGTAGATCCAGATCGCTTGCCGCATGGAGTACCGGGATTTCGGTCGCCAGCGCGTAGCCGGTGCTGCCGGTGACGCCCCAGCGCCAGGGCCAGTCGCCCAGCGTCAGGGCGATGGCCGCCTGGACCGGCGGCTGCGAAACAAAAGGGGAGCCCAGCAGGCGCTCGCGCTCCACCAGCATCTCCGGGGTGACGCTGCGAACGATATTGTGCGCCTGTACCCAGCCGGCGGCGCGCTGTTCGCGCTTCATGCCCCGCACCCCAACCGGGATGCGGGCCTGGCCGTCAACATCGCGCCTCACCACCACCGGCAGCGCGGCTCGCCACTGCTGCGCCACCCACGGCTCGACAACATCTTCCAGGGCGCTGGCGTGGTTTAACCACACTAAATCGTGGGGACGCGGTGTTGATGACATGGTTTACAGTCCTGAAGTCAAAGAGATAAATAGCGGTAGCGACAGGATACACAGAACCGAGCTCAACAGCAGCACGGCTTCAGCATCCGGGGACTGCACGCCGAAGCGGTTGCCGAAGACCACGCCGAAGAAGCCGGCGGCCAGGGCAATCATCAGGATCGCGGTGATGGCGATGGCGCCGTGCAGACCCAGCAGCATCACCAGACCCCAGGCGATAAATGGCTGCACCAGCAGTTTCACGATGGTGGAGGTGGCGATCAGCGCATTGAGCTGCAGTTTACGCGCCGAGAGGATCACCCCGGTGAGGAACAGCGCCGCGGCGGTGGCGGCCAGGCCCAGCGGTTTGATGGCGGCCAGCAGCAGGTCCGGCATTTTAATGCCGATAGCGGAAAGCACCACCCCGAGCAGCGGGCCCCAGACGATCGGCTTTTTCACCGAACGCCACATCAGCACCGGCAGCATCGCCAGCGTAGAACCGGTGGTTTCCCCCGCGGCGCGGGCTTTTTCACGTTCCAGAATCAGCAGGCAGAAGGGGGTCATCAGTACCGAACCGCAGGCGATAGAGACCGCCACCGACAGCGAAGTCGATGCGCCTTCGCCGAGCACGCTGCCGAGGATCGGCAGGCCCAGCGCGGCATAGTTCGGCAGGGCGACGGTGAGGGTCAGCACCGCGGCATCCTGCGGGGTGCGTTTGAAGACGCTGGTGGCGAGGAAGTAAATCCCGGCGTAGGTGATCCACATCGCGCCAGTGAGCACCAGCACCAACGGCGACTGGGCGACGATACCGGCCCACGGAGTTTGCACCGTGGCGCTGAACAGCGTAGCGGGTAAGGCAAAGTCCATTACAAAGATATTGAGCAGGGAGACATTTTTGTTATCTACCATCCCGGCCTTACCGGCCCAGAAGCCCAGCAGCATAATGACGAAAATCGGGGCAAGAGCATGAATAATCACATAAGTCATAAATCACCTGTAAATAAAATAGAGTACTGGCGCGATTGTTATTTTTTCTAAAAGCCGTCCCTACCCGGCGCGGTTATGACGCGCTCCGGGGGACGGCTTCCGGCAGGTTTTCTTCTACTACTTACGTACGAACGTGTTACCAGCTGGCGCGCATCAGGTCGCGGACCCGCTGCGAGCTGCGGCGGTTTTCCGCACCCAGGCGGCACTTCAGCGAGGGATCCTGGCGCGCGTCAGCGATGGCGTCGCACAGGGTGTGGCTCACCAGCGCCAGATCGTGGTCGTCAGGGGCGTCAGGATGGCTGATATCAAGCAGAGCGGAGAGCAGGCCGAGCGTGGCGTAGTTGCTGACGTCATAGGCCATCGGCGGGATGGTCGCCGCCAGTTTCTCCAGCGCCTCCACGCTGCGCAGGGTAATGCGCGCGGCCGACGCTTTACCCATCGCGTGGACCAGTACGCCGCTGTCGTTAAAGGCGATCAGACGGTTGGCCTGGTAGCCGTGGGCCAGAAACGCCCCGGACATCGCTTTGCCGACGATCAGGCCAATCACCGGGTGGCCGGCCAGACGGGCTTTGGCGTAGGCGCCTGCCGCTCCGGCCAGCGCCTGATGAATACCAAAGGCTTCTTCGCGACGGCCATAGGCCTGGCTGGGGACATCGATAACCGCGATAATCGGGCGCTTTACCGTTTTATCGGCATCGGCGTCGAGGGTTTCGTTGACCACTTTCGCCAGCGTCCAGCCTTCCAGCAGACCGACTTCGCCTCCGGCGGCGCGCGGGTAGTGGTTGTTGGCGTCAGGCACTACGGCGATAAAACGCACCTTTTCGCCATTAAGCTGGCCGTCTGCCACCTGCACGGAAGGGCACAGGCCGCTCATCAGCGGCGCCTCGGGCGCCAGTTTGTTCAGCCATAGCGCGGCGCGGTTTGGGAACTGACTCATTATTTTTCCTCCCGGGCAAAAAGCTGTTTAATCTGCGCGGTATCCGCCTGCTGGCGGGTGTCGAACTGGCTCAAACGGCGCAGATAGTCGTCATAATTGTCGCTGCGGTGCTGCGCCGGTACGCCTTTGGCGATCGCTTCGTTCATCGCGGTTTTGACGGCCTTGACGCCATCGTTAACCAGCGCGTCGACCAGGCCGCTGGCGGCGCGAATTTCGCCGCCGGTCATGCTCCAGATAAACGGCCGGTTACGCGAGTCGTACTCTTCAATGCCGGCTTCCTGCTCGATAACCTGCGGGCCGTTGAGGCCGAGACGGGCTTCTCGGGTGACGATGAGATAGCTGCACAGCGCGGCGGCGATGGACATGCCGCCGAAGCAGCCGACGGTGCCAGCGATGATGCCGACTACCGGGGTGTAGCGGCGCAGATCGACAATCGCGGCGTGAATATCGGCGATGGCGGCCAGGCCAAGGTTGGCCTCCTGTAGCCGGACGCCGCCGGTTTCCAGGCACAGCACCGCCTGCGTCGGGATACCGTTGCGGTTATCCTCCGCCGCCAGCTCCAGCGCGGCGGCCATTTTGGCGCCGGAGACTTCGCCCATACTGCCGCCCTGGAAGGTGCCTTCGATGGCAATCACCACCGCCGGCTGGCCGTTGATAGTGCCTTTGGCGACCACCATACCGTCGTCGGACTGCGGGACAATGCCCTGCGCCCCGAGCCACGGCGACATAATGCCGTCAAACGGATCCAGCAGTTCACGGTAGCTGCCGTCGTCCAGCAGAGCGTGGGCGCGTTCGCGAGCGCGCAGTTCGATAAAGCTGCGATCGTTACGCATGAGCGGCCTCCTCAAAGACTTGTTCAATACGAATACGGGCGACGCCCGGCGTGGCGCCGAAGTCGTGAATAACCAACTGCCCGGCGGGCAGGCCGTTAATCAGGCTCAGCCGGTCGAACAGCGCCTGCCAGCGCGCCTGGCTGTTATCCACCGAGGTGGTAATTTGCACGCTGAGCGTATCGCTCCCGGCGGCGGTATAGAGCACTTCCATATCGCCTGAACCTACAACCCCTGCCAGCGCTCGGCCGCGGAGGGCGCGGCTGGCAGGAAATGACAATGTAATCTGTTCCATAACATCCTCTGAATGCGTTAGCCGGCAACCCGGTCGAGAAACAGGGTGGCGGCAAGGAGATCGGCGGCGCCGCCCGGCGAGGCGTTGTGCGCCAGCATCTGCGCGTCAAGCCGCGCCAGGGCGGCGCGTCCGGCGACGCTGGCGCACCCGCCGGCCGCCAGCACCGCGCGGGCGCCCTGCTGCATGGTCTGCAGGCCGGTCAAGCCGGCGCGCGACAGCACGCAGGTATCGCTCAGCGAGGTCATGATGGCCATCAGCGCGTCAAGTTGCGCCTGCGGCTCGCTGGCGCCCCGGGCGCGGCTTTGCTGTAACTGCGGCAGCGCCAGGGTGGTGATATGCGGGAAACCGCGCTGCGCCTCTTCGCGCGCGCCCGGCACCTGCCAGCGGCGGCTGGCGCGTAGCCCTTTACTGAAGCTTTTCGGCGCCAGGCCGTCGGGCAGACGGGCGAGGGCGGCGGCGGTGTCGGCGATCGCCTGTGAATGACCCGCTCCCCCCAACATCGCTACCGCGCTGACCAGCAGCCCCAGCGCCCAGATGGCGCCGCGGTGGGTGTTGACCCCGCCGGTGGCCTGCATCATCTGCGCTTCGCCTTCCCGGCCAAGGCGGCCGACGGTTTCGCGCAGCGCGATATCCGCCGGGCGGCGCCAGCTTTGCTGGGCCAGCGCGTGGAAGGTCGGCTGCAGGCTGCGGGCGGAGCGTTCCATCAGCGCCAGCGTGAGGTCCTGATGCGCGCCGCTGCCGCGGCTGTCGACCAGACCCGGTTTCGGGCTCAGACGGGCTTCGTCAATCAGACAGGCGCTGGCGGTATCCGCCAGCCAGCTGACGCGGCTTTCTGCGTGCAGGGGGGAGAGAATTTTCATTACCAGCTCCGGAATTTTGCCGGTGGGTTGTACAGTCCGTCGGACCATTCCACCAGGTCGGCGACGCTGCCGGCGGCCAGCAGCGAACGGGTGGCCTCGCTGCGGCGAATGCCGAGATCTTCCGGGTAGACCACTTTGCCGCTCTGACGCAGGGCAGCCACGCGTTTCGCGTCCACTCCGAGGCCAATGTCGGTGATCCCGGCCACGGCAGCGACCATCGCCCGGCGCTCTTCCAGGCTTTCCGCACGATACAGGTAGGCGATACCCTCTTCGGTCAGCACGTGGGTGACGTCATCGCCGTAAATCATCACCGGCGCCAGCGGCATGCCGGAGGTTTTGGCGACGTCGACCGCGTCGAGAGTCTCAACAAAGGTCGGCTTCACCCCGGCCTGAAAGGTTTCGACCATCTGCACTACCAGTTTTTTACCGCGCTGCATTGGGTCCGGCTCGGTGATCATATTGAGCCAGGCAGGGGTGGCATGGCGGCGGCCGTGCGGATCGTGGCCCATGTTCGGCGCGCCGCCGAAGCCGGAAAGGCGGCCGCGGGTGACGGTCGAGGAGTTAGCCAGACCATCAACCTGCAGGGTCGAACCGATAAACATATCCACCGCGTATTGCCCCGCCAGCTGGCAGAAGGCGCGGTTGGAGCGCATGGAGCCGTCCGGGCCGGTAAAGAAGATATCCGGACGGGCGCGGATGTACTCTTCCATCCCCAGCTCGCCGCCGAAGCAGTGCACGCTCTCCACCCAGCCGCTCTCGATCGCCGGGATCAGCGTCGGATGCGGGTTCAGGGTCCAGTGTTTACAGATTTTGCCTTTCAGACCGAGCTGTTCGCCGTAAGTCGGCAGCAGCAGTTCGATGGCGGCGGTGTTGAAGCCGATCCCGTGGTTGAGGGACTGCACCTGATGCTCGGCGTAGATGCCCTTGATCGCCATCATCGCCATCAGAATGTGTTCTTGCTTAATCAGGCGCGGGTCGCGGGTGAACAGCGGTTCAATAAAGAACGGCTTGTCGGCGACCACCACGTAATCAATCCACGAGCCGGGAATATCGACGCGGGGCAGATCGCACTCGTCGTCCACCAGTTCGTTAACCTGGGCGATAACAATACCGTCGTGGAAGGCGGCGGCTTCCACCAGCGCCGGGGTATCTTCGGTACTCGGCCCGGTATACAGGTTACCTTTACGGTCGGCTTTGTAGCCGGCGATCAGCGCGACGTTGGGCGACAGATCGACGTACAGGCGGGAGTAGAGTTCGATATAGGTATGAATGGCGCCGATTTCCAGCAGGCCATCTTCCAGCAGCTGCGAAATGCGCAGGCTTTGGGTACCGGAGAAGGAGAAATCGAGTTTGCGGGCGATACCTTTTTCAAACAGGTCCAGATGCTCGCTGCGCCCGACGCTCGGCATGATCATATGCAGATCGTGGATTTTCTGCGGATTGACTTCCGCCAGCATGCGGGAGAGGAAATCGGCCTGCTTCTGGTTGTTGCCTTCCAGCACCACCCGGTCGCCGGGGGCGAGCAGGTTTTCCAGTACGCTGACCAGCTGGTCAGTGGGGATGACTTTGCCGGGGATGTTGGCCTCGGCCAGCCGCCGCTGCTTTTCCGTCCGGCGACGGTTCCAGACCCGCCCCGTCGTTTGTTCGGCATTCATTATTAACCTCCTGATTCGACAAATCGTTTTGTTTGTCCTGGTGGAGGTTAGTGTGCGATGCGAGGCGCGGAGCATCAATTAAGCACGGCGGCCAATCGTTAGCCTGAGAGTAACAATTGTGATTGGCCCTTTGTGATGAGGATCAATAATACGAAAGGCGTAGTGGTCTACCACAGGTGTCAGGGAGAGGGGGGGCCGGCCAGTCGCCGGCCCGGGGAAGGGTTACTCTTTGCTCACATCACTTAATAAGAATGCGATGCTCTGGCCGCCGCTGGTCTGCTCGAGGGCGATTTTGACGATGATCGTCAACGGCACCGACAGGAGCATACCGACCGGACCCAGCAGCCAGCCCCAGAAGATCAACGACAGGAATACCACCAGGGTGGAGAGTCCCAGGCCGCGCCCCATGATCCGCGGTTCGAGAATATTGCCGAACACCAGGTTAACGATCAGATAGCCGGCCAGCACCACCAGCGCCTCGTACAGGCCGCCGAATACCAGGACCTGCAGGATCGGCGGGATGGCCGCCAGCACGGAGCCAATATTGGGAATATAGTTCAGCGCGAAGGCCAGCAGCCCCCACATAAAGGCGAAACGCACGTCCAGCAGAACCAGCATGCCCCAGACCACCAGCCCGGTGACCAGGCTAATCGCGGTCTTCAGCACCAGATAATGCGACACGCTGTCGATGGCGCGCTGAATGGCCCCCATGCCTTCTACCGGGCGGGACATCAGCTGCTGCAGTTTGGCGGGCAGTTGCGGAACCTCCAGCAGCATAAACACCACCGTCAGCAGCAGCAGAAAAATCGAGGACATGGCGTTCGACAGCTGAGTGAGCAGACCGGTGACCAGGGTCATCACGGCGTTGGGGTCGATGTATTTGTTTAGCTCCACCACCGAGACGGTAAAGCCCAGGCGCTGCAGCCAGGGAGCGATGGTTTGCATCGGTTCGTAGAGATAGTTGCGGTACTGCGGCAGGGTGCGCGCCAGCTCGTTAAGCGAAGTCCCCAGCGAGGCCAGCAGCACAACGGCTAACATGACGATAAGGCCGATCAGCAATGAGATCGCCAGCACGCGTGGCACCCGGCAGCGGACCAGCAGCTGGACCAGCGGATTAATAATCACCGCCAGAAAAAGCGCGAGTATAAACGGGACAATAATGTCTGCCGCAAAGCGAATGCCGGTCAGGATGATCACCAGCATGCCCAGCATGATGACCATCTTTAATCCGTTAAGTGTAATAATAGGTTTAGCCATAGGATCCCGTCCTCAATCTTCCTTGCCTGTTAACAGGTTGCGTTACATTAGCATAATGACGTTTTTTTTCAGAAAAAACGCATTGCAGCAAAACCGCGGCGTAAAGAATTGCAAAGTCTTTGAATAAAATGTAGCACTATGCTACAAATGTACCTGTGTTTAACTACTGAGGACAATTTTCATCCGCACCGGACGAGAAGCAACACCGCGGATAATTGTAATTTTATGGACAATCAGTTCAGGATGTATATTTTAAATCACCCCGCAGTATCCCTCACTTTTTCCCGTTTTGCCGGCGAACAGCACTGGCATTCGGCGCTATAGTCACCTTCTTTCTGCCTGAGCTGGCGCCAAGCGCACAGCGAAATCTACGTCAGAAATTTTCCTGTTTACGCGTCGCGTAAACGGTAATGGATTATATTCTCAAGCAGGAGAAGGGATCATGTTTTATTGGATTTTATTAGCTTTAGCGATTATTGCTGAAATTACCGGCACCTTGTCGATGAAATGGGCAAGCATTAGCGGTGGGCATACCGGATTTATTTTAATGCTGGCCATGATTGCCCTGTCATATATTTTTCTCGCCTTTGCGGTTAAAAAAATTGCCCTCGGCGTGGCCTACGCGTTATGGGAAGGGATTGGTATTTTGCTGATCACCCTGTTCAGCGTACTGTTGTTTGATGAAAGCCTGTCGCTGCTGAAAATAGCCGGTCTGACCACCCTGGTGGTGGGGATCGTCTTAATTAAGTCCGGCACCCAGAAAAAAGCGTCGTCGAAGCAGGAGGTGGCTCATGCAGCAGTTTGAGTGGATCCACGCCATCTGGCTGGCTATCGCCATTGTTCTGGAAATTATTGCCAACGTCTTTTTGAAGTTTTCCGACGGTTTCCGCCGCAAGGTCTATGGCATTCTGTCGCTGGCGGCGGTGCTGGGCGCGTTCAGCGCCCTGTCGCAGGCGGTGAAAGGCATCGATCTGTCGGTCGCCTATGCGCTGTGGGGCGGCTTCGGTATCGCGGCGACCATCGCCGCCGGCTGGGTGCTGTTTGGCCAGCGCCTGAATAACAAAGGCTGGGCGGGAGTCATCCTGCTGGTTGCCGGCATGGTGTTAATTAAACTCGCCTGACGTCGCGCCGCTTGCAAAGCCAGGCGGCAAAACGGGTTCGCTGTAGTATGCTTACTCAAGACCGGCCCCGCAGGTATTGTGCCCGGTGACGATGAGGACTGCGCATGCTCACAGCTTTCGGCTGGCGGAAAATTCCTTCCGCCAGGACGTTGTCAATAATGATTTTTCTCGCCGGGCTCGGCCTCACCGCGTCGCTGATCTCCCTGCTTTACCTCTCGCAACACCTCATTGCCAGCAAATCCAATGAAATTGATCAGCAGCGCTCGGTCCTGTCGGTGGAAGGGGCGGTGCAGACCTCGGTCAACCGGGTGCTGTCGCTGGTGCTGGACAATGCCATCTGGGACGATGCGGTGACCCAGACTTACGCTCCCAGCCTGGATCAAAAATGGCTGTACGACTCCTGGGGATCCGGCTTCAAAATCAATAACCTGTATGACGGCACCTTTGTCCTTGATGAACATTATCACATCCTGTGGGGCGCCTTTCAGAGTCAGGTCATGCCCCGCGCAGACCTCTCATTTCTCGGCGCCGGGCTGACCAGCCTGATCCGCTATCATGCACAGGCTCTGCGCGAGGGGAAAAACGCCTTCGCCGGCATCACACGTACCGAGGCCGGGATCGCTTTCGTCGGCATCGGCCTGATACGGCCGACGAGCGGCCGGCTGCAGGTGGCTGACGAGACCCGACGCTATCTGGTCATTACCCGGCACATCAGCCCTCAGCTGCTGGAGCGTTTAGGCGACACCTTCCAGATAAGCCATCTGCATCTCAGCGACGGCCCAGGCGAACACCGGATCCCGCTGCGCACGCAGGGAGGCGAGGTTCTGGGCTATCTGGCGTGGCAGCCGCGTCTGCCCGGCGCCGAAGCGGCCCTGGCCTCGTCAGGCAGTATGCGGCTCATCGCCGGGGTGGCCGCCAGCCTGATCCTGCTGTTTATTCTGTTCAGCAGCCTCGGCATGTATAAGCTGGCCCGCGGCGAACGTCAGGCGCGGGAGATCGCCCTGATTGACTGGCTCAGCCGCCTGTCCAACCGGCGTGCGCTGCTGCTGCGGCTCAGCCAGGTGTGCGACACGAGTAAGCACGATATGCAGTGCGTGGTGTTTATCGATCTGGACGGTTTTAAGGATGTGAATGATAACTATGGCCACGATGTGGGCGACACTCTGATCCGCCATATCGCCAGCGCGCTGCAAAAACGGGTGCCGGCGGGGGCCATGCTGGCAAGAATGGGCGGGGATGAGTTCGCCATGGCGGTGAGCGGCGAACAGGCGATCGACCGGGCCGCGGCGTTCGCCTGGGGGGCGCTGGAGTTGCTTAAAGCGCCGGTGGCGCTGAGCAAACGCACAATTTATATCGGCGCCAGCATCGGCATCGCCAGCGGTACTCCGGCGGAATGCTCCAGTACCGAACTGTTTCGCCGGGCGGATATCGCCATGTACCACGCCAAGAAGAGCGGCAAGGGGCGGACGGCCTGGTATGACGATGCGCTGGATGCCGTGCGACGTCATCAGCTGATGATTGAGAATGGCATCCGTCAGGGGCTGGAGCAGGATGAATTTGAGGTCTGGTATCAGCCGGTGGTCGATGCCGATACGCTGGCGATGACCGGCGTTGAAGCGCTGCTGCGCTGGCCGCGTCGCCCGCAGGGTGCGCTGGCGCCGGATGCGTTTATCGCCATTGCCGAGAGTAGCGGCCTGATTGACACCCTCGGCCAGTTCGTCCTGCAACGCGCCTGCAGCGACCTGCAGCCGGTGGGCGATCTGCTGCTGTCGGTGAACATCTCGCCGGCGCAATTTCGCGATCCGGCGTTTGAAAGCCGGGTGATGGAAACGGTCGCTGCCTGCCGCTTTCCGCCGTCGCGCCTGCAGGTGGAGGTGACGGAGAGTTATGTGCTGGAAAATCCGGAACGTTCGCAGGCGGTGATGGAGAATCTGAAGGCCCAGGGCATCGCCGTGGCGCTGGACGATTTTGGCACCGGTTACTCCAGCATCGGCTATTTACGCCGCTTTCGCTTTGACAGCCTGAAGATTGACAAATCCCTCGCCGGGCGGGTGGATTGCGATGCGCAGGCGGCGGAGATGGTGCGCGGCACGGTGCGCATCGCCCGCGCGCTGGGGATGACGGTCGTGGCGGAGGGGGTTGAAGATCCGCAACAGCTGGCGCTGCTGCGGCGGGCCGGTTGCGACCGGCTACAGGGCTTTTACTTCAGTAAACCGATGCCGATCGCCGACCTGCTGCAGCGGCGTCAGCAGCAGGGGTAATTACTCTCCGGCCAGCGCCTCCAGCTTATCGCGAAAGCCGGTCACCGCGATGGCGCGGTTGTCCGCCCGCCAGCGATCCTGCGGGCCGGGAGCCGAACTTTGCACGGCGATCACTTGCCAGCCGTCCGCGGTTTTCAGCAGCAGCGGCGAGCCGCTGTCGCCGGGCAGGGTGTCACACTGGTGCGACAGGACGCTGTTTTGCGCCCAGCCGGTGACGATGCAATCCTGATGGCTGTAAAGATTGTCCAGATGATCTTCAGGATAACCTGACTGGGTCACTTTCCGGTCCGCCGCCTTCAGAGCGGCGGTTAAATCGGCCTTACTGCCGGGGAAGAGCGGGATCGGCGTGATGCCCGAGGGGGCATAGCGCAGCACGATCAGGCCAAAATCCGAGGGCGCCGCGGCGGAGGGAACGATCCAGCCATCACCGTCGGCTTTCAGACGCTTGCCTAACCCGGGATCCACGCGTCCGTCAATGCCGTGGATCTCATACACCCAGTTACCCTTGCGGGAAATAAAGCGCAGAGCGACCGCTTTGTCCGGCTTGCCGCGCGGGGGCGTTAACAGGCAGTGGCCCGCGGTCAGCGCCAGGTTGGGGGAGATGAGCGTCGCCGTGCACAGATTGCCGCTGGCGGTCTCCAGCTGGCCAATCGCGTCCCACGGACTCTCCTCCGGGCGGCTCACCGCTTTACGCTCATCGTGGCCGAAAAACAACGTCTTAATATCTTTGGCGCTCAGTCCGCTATCTTCGGCATGTGCGCCCAGAGGTAACAGATAAAATGAACACAGTAATAACAGAACGTCTCTACGCATATCACTCTCTGGGGGAGGCTATGATGTCTATTGACAGTAGCAGGAGATTTAAGTTTTTGAAAGTAAACAATAATTCTAATCAGGCCAAACGGCATGTCTCATCTGCGCGCGACAGGCTCTGGCGCGGGTAAAACCTTCTGATTTCAATCGGTTAATACCATTAACCTTCTGCTGCTATTTCCGCAGAAAGCACGGTCTGGCGCAAGCACATTCGTGTATCAGAACGTACTGAAATTGGCGAATAATGCAGCAATACCTCTTTGAGGTTATTCCTGGTTTGGCAGCATAATGCGCAAAAATAATACTTTTACCCGCCAGAACTTCACCAGAATTCGCACTTCTTTACGCCTCACGTAATTATTTTCAATGCGAAACATTTTCTCACCGAAAACGTTGTTACCGTCACCCGGCCGTTGAGTAAATAGAGAGGTAATACCGGCGATGATAGCCTGAATTCTATTTCCCCGGCGTTCGGAGGGTATATGTCTAAAAAAGGTATTCGCGCACTGGTCTATGTTTCCCTGGTCTCGGTGGCCATCTGGGGCGCAACCGGCTATCTGGTGATGGAAGCGGTACGTGCGTTGTGATGAGTCTGGCCGCCGCGTGGGGGCCAGGCGCGCGATGGTTTATTGCTAACGTGTCTGGCGTCTTCGGGCGCCGGGCATGATTTGCGCCGCTGGCAGCGGCAGGGTAAAAGAGACTGATAAGGGTGGGCAACAATATTTGCGCGACCTTCACCTTGCGGGAAGTCTGAGCCAGGCGGCAAAACGGGAGAGAAAGGCGAAATGATTAATAGAGGAAAAAGCGGGTCGCAACCACTGCGCAAATGATTAACAGGATCAGGATGAGCTCAAAACGATAACGCCGCAGCATAGTGCTCTCCAGAAAAAACGGCGCTGAAGCAGCGCCGATTATTTAAGAAGGTTGGTTCACCGGGAGGAATTAGGCTGCCGGCTGTGCAGCAGGTTTAGCGGC
This sequence comes from Klebsiella sp. M041, assembly GCF_059759695.1. NCBI lineage: Bacteria > Pseudomonadati > Pseudomonadota > Gammaproteobacteria > Enterobacterales > Enterobacteriaceae > Klebsiella > Klebsiella sp. M041. The sequence goes on along the minus strand of NZ_JCAXWU010000009.1, from coordinate 132,782 downwards.
CTGGTGTTTGGTTGTTTTGTGGTGTTTTTTCGCTGCCTGAGCTTTCTGGGCTACCGGTTTAGCGGCAGCTTTGTGGTGCTTTTTCGCGGCCTGGGCTTTCTGCGGAGCGGCGGGTTTGGCTTCTGCTTTTTTGTGTTTTTTAGCGGCCTGGGCTTTCTGGGCAGCGGCTGGTTTAGCTTCTGCTTTCTTGTGTTTTTTGGCAGCCTGAGCTTTCTGCTCTGCAGCTGGTTTGGCCGCGGCTTTATGGTGTTTTTTGTGATGGGTGGTCTTGGCAGCAGTGCTGTGGGTAGCAGCTGGCGCCTGAGTGGTGCTTACTGCGTCAGCAGCGAAAGCGGCGGAAGAGAGACCCATAGCAGCGGCAACGACCAGAGCTAATACTTTTTTCATTCTGATATCCTCGAAAAGTTTTCTTAATTTCAACCCCACTGCGGGGCCGGTGAAATCACTATATGCTTGTCTTTTCGGGCTTTCCGTGAGTGTTTGGTATCGGCGTGTAACCGAATGTACAAGGCGGGGAGTGGAAGGACGCGCCGGGCAGCCCGGCGCGGACGATCACAGATAGCGGGCGGTAAGGTGGTCGCGGAAGTAGCAGCTGTTAAGATCCTCGCCGGTGGCCTGCTGGATCAGCTGCGAGGTGGTGAAGCGGCTGCCATGCTGCCAGATATTCTGCCGCAGCCAGTCAAACAGGGCGCTGAAATCCCCTTCCGCGATATCGCGGTCTAACGTCGGCAGCGCGCGACGGGCGGCGGTCATCAGCTGCGCGGCATACATCGCCCCCAGCGTGTAGGAAGGGAAGTAGCCGAAGCCGCCGTCGGTCCAGTGAATATCCTGCATACAGCCGTCCCGGTAGTTGCCGGTGGTCGACAGTCCCAGCCAGTGCTGCATTTTCTCATCCCACAGCGACGGAATATCTTCCACCTCTATCTCGCCGTCGATCAGCGCGCGTTCAATTTCATAGCGCAGGATCACATGCGCCGGATAGCTGACCTCATCGGCATCAACGCGAATAAAGCCTGGTTTCACCCGCTGGTTCCAGGCGATGAAATTCTCCTCGCTAAAGGCCGGCCGATCGCCAAAGCGTTCGCGCACCGCCGGCAGCAGGCGTTTCAGGAAGCGCTCGCTGCGTCCCAGCTGCATTTCGAAGAACAGGCTCTGCGACTCATGGATAGCAGTAGAGCGGGCCAGTCCTACCGGCTGGTCGACCCACGGGCGAGGCAGATTCTGCTCATAGCGGGCGTGGCCGGTCTCGTGGATCACGCCGAACAGAGCGCTGAGCAGGTCGTTTTCGTTGTAGCGGGTGGTGATGCGCACATCCTGAGGGACGCCGCCGCAAAACGGGTGGGCGCTGATGTCCAGACGCCCGCCGTCAAAGTCAAAGCCGAGGATGCGCATCGCCTGCAGACCCAGTTCGCGCTGCTCAGGGATCGGGAACGGCCCCTGCGGGGCGATCAAGGTTCGCGTCGCCTGCTTATCGACCGCTTGTCGCAGCAGGGAAGGCAGCCAGGACTTGAGATCGGCAAACAGGCTGTCCAGCCGGGCGCTGGTCATATCCGGTTCGAAAATATCCAGCAGCGCGTCATAGCGTGAGCCGCCCCGGGCGTCGGCGCGGATCTGCGCTTCCTCGCGGCTCAGCCTGACCACCTCGCGCAAATTATCGGCAAAGCCAGCCCAGTCATTAGCCGGCCGCTGACTGCGCCAGGCATGTTCGCAACGGCTACCGGCCAGCGATTTGGCCTCCACCAGGCTCTCCGGCAGCAGCGCCGCCTGAGCGTACTGGCGCTGCATTTCCCGCAGGTTGGCCTGTTCGAGGTCGTTGAGATCCTGCTGGCGGGCCGCCTGCAGCCATTGGCCCACTTTTTTATCGGTCAGGATCTGATGCTGTAGCACGCCGAGTTCCGCCAGCGCTTCGCCGCGGGCGGCGCTACCGCCCGGAGGCATCATGGCGAACATATCCCAGCCGGCGATGGCGGAGAGATGCGAAAAGCGCGACAGGCGCTGAAAGGTGCGGGTAAGCTGCTGATAAGGCGTATTTTCAGTCATAGTAGCGTTCGGTCCGTGACAGGTGAATGAACAGATTATCGGTATGCCTCTACACTATCCTGATACGCCTGGCGGGTCGAGCGTGGCGCGCAGAGGGCGGGGTAAAGCATTAGCCGCGTGATAGCAGGAAAAAAAGCGTGGCTCTGTGAGCAGTATTGCAGAAATCGGTAACGCATCGTGACTAAACTGTGATCGATAACGCAAGTCTGGAGGTTCGGGGGTGGTTTATGAATCCGTTCACCTGGCTGTTTATTGCCTTACTGTCCGTTGATGCCGTCAGAGAGCTGATGGGCTTGTCATCTATCATGGGCATGTGGTGAAACGTGGCCCGCAGGCCACGTCACGCGCGATTATTTGAGTCGCCGATACAGGCAAGTGCCGGTCAACAGCGCGGCAAGGAGCAGCAGCGCGATAAATCCGCCGACGCCGTTCCAGCCGTAGCGATGCCAGAACACCCCGCCTAATGTCCCCGCCAGGCTTGAGCCAAGATAATAGCTGAACAGATACAGCGATGACGCCTGACCGCGGGCGCGGCGCGCGCGCGGGCCAATCCAGCTGCTGGCGACGGAGTGCGCGGCGAAGAAGCCGGCGGAGAACAGCAGCATGCCGAGGAAAATAAGCCACAGGGAAGAAAAGAGCGTCATCAGCAGGCCGCAGAGCATCACGCCGGTAAAGCCGAGCATCACCGGACCGCGGCCATAGCGTACGGTCATGGCGCCCGCTTTCGGCGAGCTCCAGGTCCCGGTGAGATACGCCACCGACAGCAGACCCACCACCGCCTGGCTTAACGACCACGGCGACATCATCAGACGGTAGCCAATGTAGTTAAACAGGGTGACAAAGGCCCCCATCAGCAGGAAACCCTCGACGAATAGCAGCGGCAGGCCGCGATCGCGCCAGTGCAGGCGGAAATTAATCAGCAGCGTTTTTGGCCGCAGCGAGGTCGGGCGGAAATGGCGCGACTCGGGCAGGATTCGCCAGAACATAATCGCCGCGGCCAGGGCGAAGCCGCTGATCACCGCCAGCGCCACGCGCCAGCCGAAAAAATCGGTAAAGACCCCGGTGAGCAAGCGGCCGCTCATGCCGCCGATGGAGTTGCCGCTGATATAGAGTCCCATAGAGAAGGCCACAAAGCTGGGGTGGATCTCCTCGCTCAGGTAGGTCATACCGACCGCCGCCACGCCGCTCAGCGACAGGCCAATCAGGGCGCGCATAATCAGGATGCCGTGCCAGCTGGTCATCATGGTCGACAACAGCGAGCAGCAGGCGGCCAGCAGCAGCGCGGTGACCATCACCGGCTTGCGGCCTATGGCGTCCGACAGCGGGCCGGTAAACAGCAGGCCCACCGCCAGCATCGCCGTGGAAATGGAGAGAGAAATACTGCTGCTGGCCGGCGATACACCGAACTCGTTCGACAGCACCGGCAGGATCGGCTGTACGCAGTAGAGCAGGGCGAAGGTGGCCAGACCGGCGGAGAATAGCGCGAGCGTGACGCGCATAAACTGCGGGGTGCCGCGCTTAATAAACGGATCCGGGCGGGATGCACCAGCGACGCTGACCTCGCCCGCCGGCACGGTGTCAACGGTTGTTGTACGACTCACAGAGAATTCCTTGGGTAGAAGTTGCTGCTTACCAACAGAGTGTTGTGACCATTCAGCTCACATTTTTAGGGTATGAAAATGTAAATATTCTGTCTAATATATTAATAATCTCAAATAAGACGTTTTAAATATGAATATCGAGTTGCGTCATTTGCGCTACTTTGTCGCCGTCGCCGAGGAGCTGCATTTTGGCCGCGCCGCGGCGCGACTGAACATCTCTCAACCGCCGTTAAGCCAGCAAATTCAGATCCTCGAGCAGCAGACCGGCGCCCGCCTGTTCGCCCGCACCAACCGCAGCGTCAGCCTGACGGCGGCGGGGAAACAGTTTCTCGCCGACAGCCGACAAATTCTCGCCCAGGTGGAGGACGCGGCCGCCCGCGCCGCCCGTCTGCACCATGGGGAAACGGGCGAACTGCGTATCGGCTTTACCTCCTCGGCCCCTTTTATCAAGGCGGTATCCGATACGCTGTCCCTGTTTCGTCAGCGCTACCCGGATGTGCATATTCTCACCCGCGAGACCAATACCCGCGAACAGATTGTCCCGCTGAGCGAGGGAGCCCTCGACCTCGGCCTGTTGCGCAATACCCAACTGCCGGACACCCTGGCGTGGCAGCGAGTGCTGCGCGAGCCGCTGCTGGCGATGGTCCCAGTGGACCATCCGCTGGCCCGCCAGCCCTCGGTCAGCCTGGCGGCGCTGGCGCGGGAGCCGTTCGTCTTTTTCGACCCGCACGTCGGTACCGGCCTGTATGACGACATCCTTGGCCTGCTGCGCCGCTACGGCCATACGCCGGTGATTGCCCAGGAGGTGGGGGAGGCGATGACCATTATTGGCCTGGTAGCCGCCGGGCTGGGGGTGTCGATCCTGCCGGCCTCCTTTCAGCGCGTGCAGCTCAGCGAAATGCGCTGGCTGCCGATTGACGAAAAGGATGCGGTGTCGGAGATGTGGCTGGTGTGGTCGAAACACCATGAGCAGGGGGCGCTGGCAAAACGCTTTCGTGACACGCTGCTGGCCTGGAAAAACGAGCGCAATTGAGGCAAAAAGGGGCTGGAAATGTGCGGTAAATCACAAGGCTAAGCAAAAATTTGACGTTCACCATCGAAGTGCTTCACCATAGCCGAAAGTTTATTTCGAAGCGCGAAAATAAAGGGAGTCAATGGTGGTAGCGGATAGTCAACCAGGCCATATCGATCAGATTAAGCAGACCAATGCGGGCGCCGTCTATCGCCTGATTGATCAGCTCGGCCCGGTATCGCGTATCGACCTCTCCCGATTTGCGCAACTGGCGCCCGCCAGCATCACCAAAATTGTCCGCGAGATGCTGGAAGCGCATCTGGTGCAGGAGACCGAGATTCAGGAGCCCGGCAGCCGCGGGCGCCCGGCGGTGGGTCTGATGGTGGAAACCGAGGCCTGGCACTATCTGGCGGTGCGCATCAGCCGCGGCGAGATCCACCTTTCGCTGCGCGATTTAAGCAGCCAGCTGGTGGTGGAGGAGCAGCTGGAGCTGGCCCTTACCGACAGCTCGCCGTTTCTGACGCGGATCATCGACCATATCGATCGCTTCTTTATTCGCCACCAGAAGAAGCTGGAACGCCTCACCTCCATCGCCATAACGATGCCGGGTATCATTGATACCGAAAACGGCATTATTCATCGCATGCCGTTTTATGAAGAGGTCAAAGACGTCCCGTTGGGCGAAACGCTGGCCAACCATACCGGGGTGCCGGTCTATATTCAGCATGACATTAGCGCCTGGACCATGGCGGAATCGCTGTTTGGCGCCTCGCGCGGCGCCCGGGACGTCATTCAGGTGGTGATCGATCATAACGTCGGCGCCGGGGTTATCACCGACGGACGTCTGCTGCACGCCGGCAGCAGCAGCCTCGTGGAGATCGGTCATACCCAGGTCGACCCCTATGGCAAACGCTGCTACTGCGGTAACCATGGCTGTCTTGAAACGATCGCCAGCGTGGAGAGCGTGCTGGAGCTGGCGCAGATGCGGATGGCACAGTCGATGAGCTCGCTGCTGCATCAGCGTCCGCTGAGCGTGGAGTGGCTGTGCCAGGCGGCGCTGCAGGGCGACCTGCTGGCCCGGGACATTATCAGCGGCGTCGGTCATCACGTCGGTCGCATTCTGGCGATCATGGTCAATCTGTTTAACCCGCAGAAAATCCTGATCGGCTCGCCATTTAACCTGGCGGCAGACATTCTTTTTCCGGCAATTTCCAGCTGCATTCGGCAACAATCACTCCCGGCCTACAGCCAGCATATCGCGGTTGAAAGCACCCAGTTCTCCAACCGCGGAACGATGGCTGGCGCGGCGCTGGTCAAGGATGCGCTCTATAACGGATCCTTACTCATACGACTGTTACAGGGTTAACATTTTTTCATAGTCACACCAAAAATTGCGCTATCTCAAGCTGACCCCCAGCGGCTTCACGTAGACTTTGCCCACTGTTGATTATTTCTCTCCCGTATATTTCATCGACAAAACTGTGGGGTTAGTGATGTTTAAGCGTTTCTTTATTACAGGTACAGACACTGCTGTCGGGAAGACAGTGGTTTCCCGTGCGCTGTTGCAGGCACTTGCTGCCAGAGGCAAAAGCGTGGCCGGGTACAAGCCTGTGGCGAAGGGCAGCAAAGAGACGCCGGACGGTTTGCGTAATAAAGACGCGCTGGTGCTGCAGAGCGTCTCCACGCTGGCGTTACCCTATGAAGCTGTCAATCCCATCGCCTTAAGCGAAGACGAAAGCAGCGTGGCGCACAGCTGCCCGATCAACTACGGTCTGCTGTCGGATGGTTTGCAGCGGCTGGCCGGGCAAGTTGAACACGTGGTGGTTGAAGGCACCGGCGGCTGGCGCAGCCTGATGAACGACCTGCGACCGCTCTCCGAATGGGTGGTACAGGAGCAGCTCCCGGTGCTGATGGTGGTAGGGATCCAGGAAGGGTGCATCAACCATGCGCTGCTGACGGCCCAGGCGATCGCCAATGACGGGCTGCCGCTGATCGGCTGGGTGGCTAACCGCATCAACCCCGGTCTGGCGCACTACGCCGAAATCATCGATGTGCTCAGCAAAAAGCTGCCGGCGCCGCTCATTGGCGAGCTACCGTATCTGCCGCGCGCCGAACAGCGTGAGCTAAGCCGCTACGTCGACTTAGACATGCTCGGCAACGTGATGGCGATAGATCGAATCCCGGCGTAACGTCCGCGACAGCACCGACGCCACCACGCAGGTGATCAGCAGGCCGGGCAGCAGCACATACTGCCCGGTCATCTCACAAATCATCAGAGTCGACATGATTGGCGCATGGGTAGTGGCGGCAAGAAACGCCGCCATGCCGGTCAGTCCCATCATCATAGCCATCTCCTGCTCCCCCGGTAGCCACAGCCCGCTGAAGCGGGCCAATAGCATGCCCATCGCCAGGCCGACAAACAGCGTGGGGGTAAACACCCCGCCCGGCGCACCGGAGCCACTGCTGGCCAGCACCGCCAGCAGTTTGCACAGGAATACCGCCACCAGCAGCGCGCCGGGCGGCGGCAGCAGCAGATAGCTTTGCACCACGCTGTAGCCGTTGCCCCACACCGCCGGCGTGATGAGCGATAGGCCGCCGACGATCAGACCGCCCAGCGCCAGCTGCCACGGCGGCGCCAGTTTCAGCCTGACGAACCCGCGGTGGCTGTATTCCATCAGCCAGATAAACAGCGGCCCGCACAGTCCGGCCAGCAGTCCAGTGGCGAGCATCAGGCCATAGTGCAGCGCGCTGAGATCCTGCTGCAGGACGACATGGTACAACGGCGCGGCGCCGCCGTTGAGAAACTGGGTCAGCAGCAGGGCGATCACCGCCGAGATCACTACCGGCCCAAGCGAGGCCAGCATCAGCGTGCCAAACAGAATTTCAGCGATAAACAGGCTGCCGGCCAGTGGAGCATGATAGGCGCTGGCCATCCCGGCGGCGGCGCCGCAGGCGACCCACAGTTTCCATTCGGCCTGCGGCGTGAAGCGGCGGGCGAACAGCGAGGCTGCCAGCGCGGCCAGCAGGATCATGGCGCCTTCCCGGCCAATCGCGCTGCCGGTGACCACCACCAGCAGCGAGGCCAGCGACTTCACCAGGCTTGCCGGCGTATCGAAGCAACCGTCTCCGGTCTCCAGGGCTTCCATATAATCGGTGGCGGCGTGCGGACGGGCAACGCGGCGTCGTTGCCACAGCCAGAGAAGTGCCCCTGCCGCCAGTCCCCCCAGCGCCGGGGTAATCAGCCGTCGCCACGCCGGCAGCGACTGCGCGGCGTTGACCAGGCTCCCGCTGTCGTTACCGAGAAACAGCGTTTCCAGCACCACCATGGCATGGCGAAACAGGGCCACCGCCAGGGCGGCGAGAAGGCCAATCAGCGTGGCGATCAGCAGGCGACGAAACATCACCTGCACATCAGGATAGGGATGAAGACGGTGCATCGGTCACGGCGAGATTGGGAAAACATGGCCTTATTGTGATAGGGAATAAACTTATATGCAAAAGCGATAAGTGCGGGTTACGGAGAGGGGAGCCATCAAGGAAACCGCGCCGACTCCCGGCGCGGCAAAGGGATTAGCGATAGAGCGGCTTTTCCGCCACCGCGAGGGGCAGACCCGCCTGCCACTGCGCCAGGGTCGCCTGCGCCAGCTGGCCCAGCGCCTGGTAGAAGGGGTGGGCGGCATGTTCGACAAAGACGCTCAGGAAGCGCCCGGACCACGGCAGCAGATGCCAGGCCAGCAGCTGGGCAAACAGCGCCTCGTGCTCCGTTTCGCACAGCCACGCCGCCAGCAGCAGCAGGGTGCCGAAATGGTCTTCCGGCTCGTTGAGATCGGCGTCCAGTGCGATGCCGTTCGCGCGCATCCATTCGCGCAGGGCCAGTGTGGATTCGCCGAACAGCACCGACTCTTTATCCAGCCAGACGGATCCCCAGGGCGGCGCCGGCAGGGCCCACGGTCCGATAAACAGGCGCTGCCAGGCTTCCGGCAACGACTCTTCAACCGACGCGGCAAACCCCGATGCCAGCGGGGCGGCAACCGGGAAGGGCCACTGTTGCTGCCAGCTGCCGTCCTGGAAGGCGGCCACCAGCGGCGCGATTTGCGGGCTATTCGGCGCATAAGAGAACAACGCGCCCAGGGTACGGGCGCTTAAGGCGACAGCGTCGCGGTGAGGGAACGGCATCATCACTTATTCCTTTCTGCGGCGCGCGCCGGCGCGCCGTCTCATTAACGGGCAACCGCCATACCGACGGTCATATGGAGCCCATAAAACAGGCCGCGGCCAATACATTCCGCGATCAAGACCAGCAGCAGACCGGCCAGCAGCCCCGCAGCGCGCGGCGGCTGACGGCGGATCAGCGGACACAGCCAGCAGCCGAGTCCCAGCGCCAGCAGGATCAGACGTAAGGCCTGCAGTCTGCCGTAATCCGGCAGCAGGGTGGCCGCCTGCTGAACGGAGCTGTGTATGGCGCCGAGCCCGGCGCTTTGCATCACGATAATCGCGGCGCTGATGACCAGCGCGGCCACGTTCAGACCGGCAATAAACCAAGCGTTAACGTCGACTTTCGCCATTCGCAGCAGCAGGGCGGCGAACAGCGGCCCGCTGAGGAGTACCGTCAGGAAGAAGGCGCTGGTGGTGTAGCCAGTGTACCATGTCGGCACGGTATCGATTTGATAAACCCGGGTCATCGCCAGCACAAACAGCAGTCCCAACAGCAGGGCGATCGCCAGCCAGACTTTACCCAGCGCCGCCGGCATTTTTTCCAGCACGGCCAGCAGCCACCAGAATCCGCCCACGACGAAAAACAAGGCGCCGCTGGCGATTTCGTTGCTCAGCGCCGAGGCCCCGACGCGGTTCAGCGAGTTAAACGCCCGCAGCGGCGAACCGAGATGCATCACTGAGGCGAGAAAACCGATCCCCATCAGCAGCCAGATAAAAAACATGCTGCGCACCAGCCGCTGCCGCGCTTCGCGCTGGTCCGCCAGCGTCAGCCAGACCAGACCGCTGACGAGGGTCGCGCCGACCACGCATTGCCCCAGTACCGTAAACAGCACCAGCGGCCATTCCTGCCATCCGCTTCCCATCTCACACCTCCTTCGGGTTTGCAAGATAACCGGTGGTATCGCCACACGGCCGGGCGTTGCGGTTAGGTTTGATCGCGATGCTCGGCTGAGTGAAGTGCGCCGAGGGCAGCGGGGCCACCGCCGCCAGCTGGCCGTGCTTAGCGCGCAGTTCGGCAATGGGGCCGAAATCGAGCGCCCGCAGCGGGCAGGACTCGACGCAGATCGGCTTTTTCCCCTCGGCGACGCGCTGATAACAGCCGTCGCACTTGGTCATATGGCCTTTGTCGGCGTTGTATTGCGGCGCGCCGTACGGGCAGGCCATATGACAGTAGCGGCAGCCGATGCACACCTCTTCATCCACTACCACAAAACCGTCTTCGCGCTTGTGCATCGCTCCGCTCGGGCAGACCTTGGTGCAGGCCGGATCGGCGCAGTGGTTACAGGCGATGGAGAGGTAATAGGCGAACACGTTCTGCTGCCAGATGCCGTTGTCCTCCTGCCAGTCGCCGCCGGCGTACTCATAGATGCGACGGAAGCTGACCTCCGGAGTCAGGTTCTTATAGTCCTTACAGGCCAGCTCGCAGGTTTTGCACCCGGTACAGCGAGCGGAGTCGATAAAGAATCCATATTGCGTGCTCATGGTTTACTCCTTAAACCTTCTCGATGTCGACCAGGTTGGTATGCTGCGGATTCCCTTTCGCCAGCGGCGACGGGCGATGGGTGGTCAGGGTATTCATGCAGGCGCCATGGTCAACCCGGTCCCCGGCCATATTGGCGTCGTGCCACGCGCCCTGGCCCATCGCCGACACGCCCGGCATGATGCGTGGCGTCACTTTCGCCGGCAGCCGGACTTCGCCGCGCTGGTTGAACACCCGCACCAGATCGCCGTTTTTAATCCCGCGTTTTTCCGCGTCCAGCGGGTTGATCCACACTTCCTGACGGCAGGCGGCCTGCAGCACGTCCACGTTGCCGTAGCTGGAATGGGTGCGCGCCTTATAGTGAAATCCAAACAGCTGCAGCGGATACTGGCTGCGCAGCGGATCGTCCCAGCCTTCAAATGTGGAGGCATAGACCGGCAGCGGGCTGATGACTTCGTCTTTCTCCAGCTGCCAGCGGGCGGCAATCTCGGCGAGCCGGCTGGAGTAGATCTCAATTTTGCCGGACGGGGTTTTGAGCGGATGCGCTTCAGGATCGCGGCGGAAGTCGCGATAGGCGACGAAGTGGCCGTTCGGGTCCTTGCGTTTGTAGATGCCCATTCGCTTCAGCTCATCGTAGGCCGGCAGCGCCGGATCTTTCGCCACCATTTTGGCGTACAGATGCTGCAGCCACTGCGCCTGAGTGCGTCCCTCGGTAAAACGCTGGTAGACATCGTCGCCGAGCCGTTTCGCCACTTAGCTTAAGATCCAGTAAATCGGTTTGCGTTCAAATTTCGCCGAGGTGGCGGGCTGGATGAAAATCAGATAGCCCATATTGCCGGCGTAATCGTTGGGAATAATATCTTCCTGCTCAACGGTCATCAGGTCGGGCAGCAGCAGGTCGGCGTATTTCGCTGACGAGGTCATAAAGTTGTCGATGACCACGATGGTTTCGCACTTGCTTTCGTCCTGCAGGATCTCGTGGGTCTTATTGATGTCGGAGTGCTGGTTGATGAGGGTATTGCCCGCGTAGTTCCACAGGAACTTGATCGGCACATCCAGCTTCTCTTTGCCGCGCACGCCGTCGCGGGTGGCGGTCATCTCAGGGCCTCGAGCGATGGCGTCGGTCCAGGTGAAGCAGGAGATGGCGGTTTTCACCGGGTTTTCCAGCACCGGAAGACGCTCGATGGTGATGGTGTAGGTCGATTCACGGGCGCCGCTGTTGCCGCCGTTGATGCCGACGTTGCCGGTTAAGATCGGCAGCATGGCGATCGCCCGGGCGGAGAGTTCGCCGTTGGCCTGGCGCTGCGGCCCCCAGCCCTGGCAGATGTAGGCCGGTTTGCTCATGCCGATGTCGCGCGCCAGCTTAATGATGCGATCGGCGGGGATGCCGGTGATACGCGAAGCCCACTGCGGCGTTTTGGCGACGCCGTCGTCGCCCTCGCCGAGGATATAGGCTTTATAGTGGCCGTTTGCCGGCGCCCCGGCCGGCAGCGTCTTCTCATCGTAGCCGACGCAGTATTTATCAAGGAACGGCTGATCCACCAGATTTTCGTTAATCAACACCCAGGCGATACCGGCGACCAGCGCGGCGTCTGTGCCGGGGCGAATGGGGATCCACTCATTTTCGCGACCGGCGGCGGTATCGGTGTAGCGCGGATCGATAACGATCATCCGCGCGTGGGAGCGCTCGCGGGCCTGTTCCAGATACCAGGTAATACCGCCGCCGCTCATGCGGGTTTCCGCCGGGTTGTTGCCGAACATCACCACCAGCTTACTGTTTTCAATATCCGAGGTGCTGTTGCCGTCGTTACTGCCGTAGGTGTAGGGCATGGCGCAGGCGATCTGCGCGGTGCTGTAGGTACCGTACTGGTTAAGCGAGCCGCCGTAGCAGTTCATCAGCCGCGCCACCGGCGAAGCGGAAGGCGAGGAGCGGGTCATGTTCCCGCCGACGATTCCTGATGAGTAGTTAATGTACACGGCTTCGTTGCCATATTGCGCGACGACGCGTTTCAGACGGTCAGCAAGGGTATCCAGCGCTTCCTGCCAGCTGATACGCTCAAATTTGCCTTCTCCGCGTTTGCCGACGCGCTTCATAGGATAGTTAAGGCGATCCGGGTGGTTGATGCGCCGGCGAATCGAACGCCCGCGCAGGCAGGCGCGGACCTGATGATCGCCGTAGCGGTCGTCGCCGGTGTTATCCGTTTCCACGTAGACCACTTCATCGTCACGCACGTGCAGCCGCAGGGCGCAGCGGCTGCCGCAGTTGACCGAACAGGCGCCCCAGACAATGTGGGTGTTGTCGCCGGCAGCCTGCTGTACCGCCGCCGCGGCGCTGCGCAGCGTAAAGGGCAGGGGAAGCCCGCCGGCGGCCAGCGCCAGAGAACCGAGGGCTGTGGATTTAAGTAGTGCGCGTCGGGTGACGCCGCCGGAAGATTCCTGATTCGACATTGCTCACTCCATGATAGTTATGCTGGGCGGAGAAGGGCCGCCGCGTCTTCAACAGACGCCGGGGTGAGCGATAATACGTTATGGGTAGCCGGCAGATCTTATCCCTGGTCAAGGCAGGGATAAGATCTTTCGTTTGAAAGCGAGGCGGGTTTACTGAGCGTCGTTTTCGGCGGGACTGTCGCTGTTACGGGTGTAGGTGATTTTGAATGTGTCGTTGGCGCAATGACCCACCACCTGAGCGCCGGGCTGGTCCGCCTGGTCGTTTGGCACGATGGCCAGACTGAAGGCCGTTTCCGGTACGCCATTGTTAATGATCTTCTGTTGAATATCATTTTTGACCCGTTCACAGGAGTCGGGGGCCGCCAGCACGGTCGTGGAGCACAGCAGCAGCGCGGCGCCTGTCCAGAGGGATAGTTTCATCTTACGCTCCTTATCGATGGTATCCAGATTTAAGCATAGCAGAACTGGTGTAAACAATTGTATTTGCTAATATGATTGGATGTACACAAAAGGAATCACCTGTGAAAAGACTGTATTGGTTGATCCCCACCGCGCTGCTGCTGACGGCGTGCGACCGCGAAAGCGCCCCGGAAGCCTTCACCCCGGAGATGGCGAGTTTTTCCAATGAGTTTGAGTTCGATCCGCTGCGCGGTCCGGTGAAGGATTTTAGCCAGACGTTACTGGACGAACACGATGTGGTGGTCAAGAAGGTGAGCGCGCAGCTGTCAAAAGAGGGATGTTTCGATCTGCTGACGCTGGAGGATGTGGAGAATAACACCGGCGCCACGCTACTGCTGGACGCCAACTATTACGTCGATGGCCGCACCCATGAAAAGCGGCTGCGTCTGCAGGGGAAATGTCAGCTGGCGGAGATGCCCGCCACCGGCGTGAGCTGGGAAACGGATGATAACGGCTTTATTATCAGCTCCCGCGGCAAAGAGACTACCGCCACCTACCGTTACGACAGCGATGGCTATCCGCTGGGGAAAACCACCACCGCCAAAGAGGAGCGATTTACCGTCGCCTCCACGCCGTCGAAGGATCCGCGCAAGAAAATGGACTATACCGCCATCAGCACCTTCAACGACCGCACGCTGGGCACGGTGCGCCAGACCTGCGACTACGATCGCCATGACAATCCGCTGAGCTGTGAGCTGCAGGTGATCGATGAAAGCGTCCAGCCGCCGCTGACCCGTCACTACACGATTAAAAACCGCATTGATTATTACTGAGCCGTCGGCTTCAGCAGAGACGGGCCCGGCGTTTTGTGTTCCGCAAGATACTGATGCTGGAACAGACACATGCGGATGGTGTTGCGGTACTCGCCGTTAATGAAAAACTCATGGATCAGTTCACCCTCGACCATAAAGCCGAGCTTGCGGTAAATATGGATCGCTTTTTCATTCTCTTTATCCACAATCAGATACAGCTTATACAGATTGAGCACGGTAAAGCCATAGTCCATCGCCAGCCGCGCGGCGCGGGTGGCGAGGCCTTTTCCCTGGAAGTCGGGTGAGATGATGATCTGAAATTCGGCCCGGCGGTGCACATGGTTGATTTCCACCAGCTCCACCAGTCCGGCCTTATCGCCATTGCATTCGATCACAAAGCGACGCTCGCTTTGATCGTGAATATGCTTGTCGTACAGATCGGAAAGCTCAACGAAGGCTTCATAGGGCTCTTCAAACCAGTAGCGCATCACGCTGGCGTTGTTGTCGAGCTGGTGAACAAAGCGCAAATCTTCGCGCTCAAGGGGGCGGAGTCTGACGTGTAGCGCGTCGGTCATGGGAATTCCTGTGGTCAAAGCGGAAAAGAGGGGACTGAAAGGCGGCGCCCGCAGGCGCCAGCGTGCTCAGGGATTGATCGCCCGGCCGGTGCGGCGGTCAAGGCAGCGCAGGGTGTTTGGTTCCCAGTAGGCATTGACGTTGGCGCTCTTCTGGCAGTTATCCTGCGCGTCAAAGGCGACATCGGTTTTGTCCCACTCTTTTTCCGCCCGTTTGTTCACCTTCTGGCGCAGGCTGCGGGTGTCGTTCCATTGCTCTTTTTCCATCGACGCCTGCTGACGGCTTTGCGCGCTGTCGCCGGACTCAATCACCAGCCGGTCGGTGGCCGCGAACGAGCTGGAGGTATAGACGACGGCGCTTAACGCCAGAATGGCGGTCAGGCACCAGCGTTTGGTCAGTGTCATGTTCATCACGATTTCCTTTAAGTGATGGGTTAACCCTCAGGTTAAGTTTACTACAGCTCTTTTGCCGGGTATAGCCGCCGAAACAGCGTAGGGAAAGGGCTATTATCGCGTAGAATAGTTCAACGCTTTGTCTCTTTTACGAATCTTTTAATGCTCAAAACAACGCTGCTGTTCTTTGCCACCGCCCTGTGTGAAATCGCCGGCTGCTATCTGCCGTGGCTATGGTTAAAGCGCGGGGCCACGCCGCTGCTGCTGATCCCCGCCGGCCTGGCGCTGGGGCTGTTCGTCTGGCTCCTGACGCTCCATCCGACCGCCAGCGGGCGGGTATATGCCGCCTACGGTGGCGTCTACGTTTGTACGGCATTGCTCTGGCTGCGGGTCGTTGATGGGGTCAAATTAACCCATTATGACTGGGCGGGCGCGGCCATCGCCCTGTGCGGCATGCTGATCATCGTGGCGGGCTGGGGACGAGCGTAAGCCCGTCTTGTGTGATCCCTACCACTTTTTTAAACCCTAATTCTTGTATGGTAGTCGACCTGTTGCCTTACTTATCAGACATCATATTGGGTTATGACTCTGTAAGGAATCACGATGGCTATTGAGACATTTGCCCCACAGGCGGGCGCGACGCCGCTGCGCATCCGTCGGGTGCAGAAGATCACCCTGACGCTGCTGTTTATCGCCGGGATCGTTAACTTTCTTGACCGCTCTTCCCTGAGCGTCGCCGGGGAGGCGATACGCGCCGATCTGGGTCTGAGCGCCACCGAGTTCGGGGTGCTGCTCTCCGCTTTTTCTCTCTCCTATGGCTTCGCGCAACTGCCCTCGGGAATTTTGCTGGATCGCCTCGGACCGCGGGTTGTGCTGGGCGCCGGGCTGATATTCTGGTCTGCGATGCAGGCCCTGACCGGGATGGTCAATTCATTCTCGCATTTTATTCTGCTGCGCATTGGCCTCGGGATCGGTGAAGCGCCGTTTATGCCCGCCGGGGTGAAATCGATCAACGACTGGTATGCGCAAAGAGAGCGCGGCACGGCGGTGGGGATATTTAACTCCTCGACGGTGCTGGGGCAAGCCATCGCCCCGCCGGCCCTGGTCATCATGCAGCTGGCCTGGGGCTGGCGGACAATGTTTGTGGTGATTGGTTTGGCCGGTATTCTGGTCGGCCTGTGCTGGTATGTGGGATACCGTAACCGGCGGCAATTTACCCTCCAGGAGGAGGAGCAACGCTATCTGGCCAGCGAGGAGGCGGCCCGGCCGGCGCTGAAACTGAGCGAATGGCTGGCGCTGTTTAAACGGCGTACCACCTGGGGGATGATCCTCGGCTTCTCCGGGGTGAACTATACCGGCTGGCTATATATCGCCTGGCTGCCCGGCTATTTGCAGGCTCAGCAGGGGTTAAGCCTGGCGCGCACCGGCTGGGTGGCGGCGATCCCGTTCCTCGCCGCGGCGGTGGGGATGTGGGTCAATGGTCTGGTGGTCGACGCCCTGGCGCGCAGAGGCTACGATCTGGCGAAAACCCGCAAAACGGCGATCGTTGCCGGTCTGGTGCTGTCGGCGCTGGGAACGCTGCTGGTGGTGCAATCGTCCACGCCGACCCAGGCGGTGGCATTTATCTCTATGGCGCTGTTCTGCGTCCATTTCGCTGGCACCTCGGCCTGGGGATTGGTACAGGTGCTGGTGGCGGAGCATAAAGTGGCGTCGGTGGCGGCGATCCAGAACTTTGGCAGCTTTGTGTTTGCCTCCTTCGCGCCGATAGTCACCGGCTGGGTCGTGGATACCACCCATTCTTTCAATCTGGCGCTGGTGATCGCCGCCGGGGTGACCTTCGCCGGGGCGCTGTGCTACTTCTTTATCGTCAAAACCCGCATCGATTAACCGACCAGGAAGCCACAGGCCCGCAGGGAGGCGCGGCCTGCGCCATGTTCCATCTTCTCTTACCGCTTCGCGGCGGATTTTCTCCTGCCATCCCAGAGATTTTGTGATCGCTCGCCAGCGACCACAACCCGGCAAAAGCTTCTTGTATGGTAGTTGACAGAAATCAAAGATGTTATACCAATTGCGTGAGATGGTTGAGGCACAAAGGCATTCTCCTCGAGAGTTCTCCCAGAGAATGGTTGATGAGCCACATAACAACGAGAGTCATCATGGAAAACACCCTCTTAACCGCTAACGCCATACAGCCGGACTACGATCGCCGCGCGCTGGTTCCCCGTATCGTCCATCTGGGTTTTGGCGCGTTCCACCGCGCCCATCAGGCGGTCTACGCCGATATACTGGCCAGCGAGCACGGCAGCGACTGGGGCTACACTGAAGTCAACCTGATTGGCGGCGAGCAGCAGATCGCCGATCTCCGGCAGCAGGATCTGCTGTACACCGTGGCAGAAATGTCCGCCGACGCGTGGACCGCGCGCGTGGTCGGGGTGGTGAAGCAGGCGCTGCACGCCCAGGTCGATGGTCTCGAGGCCGTGCTTTCGGCGATGTGTGAGCCACAGGTGGCCATTGTCTCCCTGACCATTACCGAGAAAGGCTATTGCCATTCGCCAGCCAGCGGCGAGCTGCAGCTCGATCACCCGCTGATCGCCGCCGATCTCGCTAACCCGCGCCAGCCGAAATCGGCAGTGGGCGTGGTGGTGGCGGCCTTAGCGCGTCGCCGGGCGGCAGGGCTGTCGGCCTTTACCGTGATGTCCTGCGATAACATGCCGGAAAACGGTCATGTGATGCGCAACGTCGTCTGCGCCTACGCCCGGGCGCTGGACGCGGATCTCGCCGCATGGATAGAACAGAATGTCACCTTTCCGTCGACCATGGTGGACCGTATTGTCCCGGCGGTGACGGCGGAAACCCTCGATAAAATTGAACAGCTGACCGGCGTGCGCGACCCGGCTGGCGTGGCCTGCGAGCCTTTCCGCCAGTGGGTGATTGAGGATAACTTTGTCGCCGGACGTCCACAGTGGGAGAAAGCGGGGGCGGAGCTGGTCGCCGATGTGGTGCCTTTCGAAGAGATGAAGCTGAGGATGCTCAACGGCAGCCATTCGTTCCTCGCCTATCTCGGCTATCTGGCCGGTTATCAGCATATCAACGACTGTATGCAGGATGACAACTACCGCCGCGCGGCGCTGGCGCTGATGCTGGACGAGCAGGCTCCGACCTTGAAAGTGCAGGGGGTGGATCTGTCACACTATGCCAGTCTGCTGATTGACCGCTACTGCAATCCGGCGCTCAAACACCGTACCTGGCAGATTGCCATGGACGGTAGCCAGAAGCTGCCGCAGCGTATGCTGGACTCGGTACGCTGGCACCTGGCGCACCAGCATGACTTCACGCTGCTGGCGCTGGGCGTGGCGGGCTGGATGCGCTATGTCGGCGGTGTTGACGACGCCGGCCAGGCGATCGAAATTTGCGATCCGCTGCTGCCGGTGATCAAGGAGGCGGTAGCCGCCAGCGCCGATGGCGAAGCGCGCGTCAAAGTGCTGTTGGGCATTGAGGCCATCTTCGGCCGTGAGCTGCCGCAGAAAGCGCGGTTCGTCTCGGCGGTGACCCGCGCCTATGTTGCGCTGCAGCGTCAGGGGGCCAAAGCCACCGTTGCCGCATGGGCTGAGGCGCAATAATCGTTTATTCCCGGTGTCGGTCATGGGGTCGACACCGGCTCTTCTGCTGTTTCCGCACGGTTCCGCTGATATATCTTTTTTTGCTGTCGATCGCTTTTAGCAGACTAAAAATATGATCGACCGCAATGTCCTTACATAACTCTATATTTCCCTGATTTACTAAAGATAATTAGCTGTTATTTTTCCGAATAAAGGCTGGTCATTCACCGCAAAAATGGCATAGTTAAGTTATTGAAAAATCACTTTCTCTGGAAAAGGAGTGCGGGCCATGTATAAAAAGATTTTATTGCCTGTTGATGTTTTTGAAATGGATTTAAGCGATAAGGCAGTGCGTCACGCGGAATTTCTCGCGTCGGCGGAAAATGGCGAAATCACCTTGCTCAATGTTCTGCCGAACAGCAGCCGTTCGTTATTACGCGGGTTTACGGCGGATATTCGTAAATTCGAAGCCTATATGCAGGAAGAGTCGGAGAAAAAGATGCGCGAGGTGGCGCGACTGTTCGACATACCGATGTCGCGGATCCATACCCGGGTCGTCTTTGGTAACGTGCGCGATGAAATTCTGGCTATCAGTAACAACGAAGCGTTCGATGTGATAGTGATTGGCTCCCGCAAACCGGGGATCTCCACCCATCTGCTGGGCTCCAACGCCGAATCCATTTTGCGCTACGCCAAAACGCCGGTGCTGGTGGTCAGATAATCCTTTCCATTACGACGGCTGCGTCTGCCTTATTTCGCAGCCGTCTGATCCTTACTCTTCGCTAAACCAGTCGCGATTCTCCTGGCGGATCAACAGCACGGATTCGCTGATTTCATGCAAATGAATACTCATGGCTTTCTCGACCGCCTCGGCGTCGCGTTTTTCCAGCGCGGTGAAAATTTCATGATGCTGGCGCAGCAGCATCTCCGGGGAGGAGACATGGTCGAGGCTCATGTAGCGCACGCGGTCAATAGCGGCTTTGATGTTTTCCACCGTATCCCAGGCCAGCTGACAATCGGCAATAACTGACAACTTCTGGTGAAATTCATCATCAAGCAGGAAAAAGTCGTTTAACTGCTGACGGTCGACGGCAATACGCTGCTGATGAAGATTCTGCTCCAGCTGATAGACTTGCTCATCGTTAATCATGCCAGCGGCACGGCGGACCACCGCGCATTCAATCGCCTGGCGGACAAAGCAACCATTGCGCACCTGAGACAGGGAAATTTTGTTGACGTAGCTGCCGCGCTGGGGACGGATCTGGATAAGTCCATTCTCCGCCAGCTTAATAAAGGCCTCGCGCACCGGCTGACGAGATACCGCAAAACGCACGGAGACTTCTTTCTCCGACAGCGGCGTGCCAGGCGGGATCAGGCAGTGAACGATATCCCGGCGGAGGATGCGATAAATTTGCTGATTGACGGGTTGCGTCGGATTCAGTTGCGATTCTGCGGCCATTGATGGTTACTTTTTATGGGGTTATGCGCACTATTTTACGCGTTTTTTGCGGTTCCGCCCATACCCGGCCAGCAGGCCGGGTGGCTGACGGTTAGCCCTGGCGGTGAACGCTGAGTCCGGCAAAGCTCTGGCTCACCGGCATCATCTCCAGGGTGTTGATGTTGACGTGTTTCGGCAGGGTGGCCACCCACCAGACCGCCTCGGTCACATCTTCCGGCGTCAGGGCTTCGGTGTTCTCGTAGGTTTTACCGGCTTTGGCGTCATCGCCTTTAAAGCGGACGTTCGAGAACTCGGTGCCGCCCACCAGGCCCGGCTCGATGTCGGTGACGCGCACTGCGGTGCCGTGCAGGTCGGTGCGAAGATTGAGGCTGAACTGACGGACGAAGGCTTTGGTCGCCCCATAGACGTTACCGCCGGCGTAAGGCCAGCAGCCTGCCGTGGAGCCGATGTTGATGATGTGGCCGCGATTGCGCGCCACCATGCCCGGCAGGACGGCGCGAGTCATGTACACCAGCCCTTTATTATTGGTGTCGATCATATCTTCCCAGTCTTCCACGCTGGCGCGGTGCGCCGGCTCCAGACCGAGCGCCAGACCCGCGTTGTTCACCAGCACATCGATTGCCTGCCACTCGGCGGGCAGGTCGGCAATCAGCGTCTCAATAGCGGCGCGGTTGCGAACGTCCAGTTGCGCGATATAAAGATTATCGCCCAGCTCGTCTTTCAGCGTCTTCAGGCGCTCTTCGCGACGTCCGGTCGCAATCACTTTATGACCGTTAGCGACAAAACGGCGAGTAATACTTTCACCAAAACCGGCAGTGGCGCCGGTGACCATGATAATCATCTTACTGTTCCTCAACGCTTTTTGTGTTTTCATACCATAGCACGCACAGGCGGCGACCGGTAACGGAAATCATTGCGACCCCTTAAGGAGAAGCCTAATCTTACAGGATAAGCCTGTACAGGAGAGAAAGATGTCCGAACAAAACCCCTTTTTTAGCGTCAGTCTGTTGCCTTACCAGGCGCCGCGGTTTGATCTGATTGAAGACAGTCACTATCGGCCGGCGTTTGATGAGGGCGTCCGGCAGCAGCGCGAGGAGATCCGCGCCATTATCGACAATCCGCAGCCTGCCAGTTTCGCCAACACGCTCGAGGCGCTGGAGCAGAGCGGACAGCTGCTGGCGCGGGTGACGCGGGTCTTTTTCGCCATGGCCAGCGCCCATACCAACCCTTATCTGCAATCACTGGATGAACAATTTTCCGCCGAGCTCGCCGGGCTGGGGAATGACATCTGGCTCAACGAGGCTTTATTCCAGCGGGTGAACAGCGTCTACGAGCAGCGCGAGACGCTCTCGCTTGACGGCGAATCCCGGCGTCTTCTGACCCTGACATGGCAACGCTTTGTTCACGCCGGGGCAACGCTGGCCCCGGCGCAGAAGGCGGTGCTACGCGCCCTGAACACCGAAGCGGCCACTTTGCAAAGTCAGTTCCAGCAGCGCCTGCTGGGGGCGGCGAAAAGCGGTGGCCTGGTGGTCGATGACCGGCATCAACTGGATGGCCTGACCGATGAGGAGATAGCGGCAGCGGCCGACGCGGCGCGGGAAAAAGGGCTCGGCGATCGCTGGCTGCTGACGCTGACCAACACCACCCAGCAGCCGCAGCTGCTTGCGCTGCGCGACCGGCAAACGCGGGAGAATCTCTTCGCCGCCGGCTGGACGCGCAATCAACAGGGCGATGAGCATGATACCCGTAGTCTGGTGCTGCGGCTGGCGGCGATCCGCGCGCAGCAGGCGGAACTGCTGGGGGCGGCAAATTACGCCAGCTGGGCGCTGACCGATCAAATGGCGGCTTCTCCGGCGGAGGCATTGGGCTTTATGCGTCAGATCGCGCCGGCGGCGCGGGCGAGGGCGGAACGTGAGCTGGCGGACATCCAGCAGGTGATCGACAACGAAGGCGGGGAGTTTCGCGCGCAGGCATGGGACTGGCTCTACTACAGCGAGCAGGTGCGGCGGGCTGCCTATGCCATTGATGACGCACAGCTCAAACCCTATTTTGCCCTCGAGCGCGTGCTGCAGGACGGCGTCTTCTGGACGGCATCGCAGCTCTTTGGGCTCCGCTTCGTGGAACGCTTTGACATCCCGGTGTACCACCCGGATGTGCGGGTTTGGGAGATCTTCGACCACAATGGCGAAGGGATGGCGCTGTTTTACGGTGATTATTTCGCGCGCGATTCAAAGAGCGGCGGCGCCTGGATGGACGTGTTTGTCGAACAGTCGACCCTACGGGAGCAGCGCCCGGTTATCTACAACGTCTGCAATTATGCCCGGCCGCAGAGCGGACAGAGCGCGCTGTTGTCATGGGATGAGGTGATCACCCTGTTCCATGAGTTTGGCCACGCCCTGCACGGACTGTTCGCCAGCCAGCGCTATGCCAGCCTCTCCGGGACCAATACCCCGCGGGATTTTGTCGAGTTTCCGTCGCAAATCTTCGAACACTGGGCCAGCCATCCGCAGGTATTCGCCCACTATTCGAAGCACTATCGCTCCGGAGATCCGATGCCGGAGGCGCTGCGCGACAATATGTTGCGTGCGGCAACCTTCAATAAAGGGTATGACATGAGCGAGTTGCTAGCCGCCGCGCTGCTCGATATGCGCTGGCACACGCTGTCGACCACCGGATTTCCGGACGAGGTGGACACATTTGAGCAGAGGGTACTCCGGGAAGAACACCTCGATCTGGCGGCCGTTCCCCCGCGCTATCGCAGCAGCTACTTCTCCCATATCTTTGGCGGCGGCTATGCGGCAGGCTATTACGCCTATCTGTGGACCCAGATGCTGGCCGACGACGGTTATCAGTGGTTCGTGGAGCAGGGCGGTTTGACCCGTGAGAACGGTCAGCGCTTCCGCGACGCGATTTTATCTCGCGGCAATAGCGCTGATTTAGCTGAACTGTATCGCCAGTGGCGCGGGCACGATCCACAGATTGAGCCGATGCTGAAAAATCGCGGGTTGAGCGCATAGGCCATCGGGCGGTGAGAAGCGATCGATTGGGTGTTTTCCTTATCAGGCGCTTTTCACTGGCCATGCTTTGATCGCAGGGGATTGCGCCAGGCGCCGGTCAGGAGAAATAGCGCGAAAATAATCAAATACACATTTAGATAAAAGCCACTTAATCCCGTTGCGATATCGAGGTAGTCTTTCAATAACGTCATGCAGGTGGTAATAAAACCACCTGCCACGATATCTCTCCCTGGAAAACGGATAAATAAATGGTTTTGATCGTTACTATGCTTATGTTTGCGCTGGCCCTGTCATTTTCGCCAGGTCCGGTTAATATGGTTATTATCTCTTCCGGCGCTGCGCATGGATTCAGAAAAACATTTTCTTTCGTCTCGGGCGCCACTATTGGTTTTACATTGTTACTGGTTTTTATTAGTTTTGGACTGTACGCGGCCATCGCAACGCACCCCTGGTTTTTTAGCTATCTGAATATCGTTGGTTCGTTATTTATCTTGTTTCAGGGCTATAAAATTGCTACTTCACATCCGGAATGGACACTGAAAAAAGCACAGGCGCCGGGGTTTGCGCAGGGTTTTTTAATGCAATGGCTCAATCCTAAAGCCTGGGCTGCCTGTGCCTCTGGCGTCGCCTTGTTTTCTGAACCCTCGTCGCGCCTGAGTATATCGCTATTTATTATCATCTACTTTTTTGTCTGCTATCTGTCCCTGGCGGCCTGGGCGATATTCGGTGATAAAATGTCAGCGATTCTCAAAAGCAGAGCACAGATCCGCCTGTTTAATCTGGTGATGGGCGGATTATTGTGCATGACTGCGGGTTACATACTGTATTCGCAGTATATTACCTATTCATAGCGGCTGATGTTCAATGGCATTATAGATATAATTAATCAGTTTATAGGCCGCGCCGCTAACTGAAATATTGCCAGGCCATAGGGCATACACTTTTAGCGGGGCTAATGACCAGTCAGGAAGTAGTTCCTGCATGTCGCCGCGGCGGATATCCTTTTCGCAGAGAAAACGCGGCGGAGCGGCCAGGCCAATTTGTTGTCTGGCAAGGGCATAGGCGGCTTCAACACTATCGACATACACGCCGGGTGTATACTTTATTATCGCCTGTTCGCCGTTGCGATGTCTGAACTCGCGCACATTCTCCCTCATCGTCAGCCCAATCCACGGCATTGATTCAAGCATAGCGGGATGATCAATGGGGGGATAGCGCAGGAGAAAGCCCTTTGCTGCCACCAGCTTTCGCGGCAGAACAAACAGGTGCCGTGCCTTGAGAGCGCTATCGGGGAGCTCGCCAATGCGAAAGGCGACATCAATACTGTCGGCAATAATGTCCTCGCGCAGGTCACTATAAGAAATGCTCAGAGCAATATCCGGGTTCTCTTTAATGAAATTTGCAAGATGGTGAGTGAATGGGCTGTTTAAAAAAACGGCAGGTATGGAAATACGCAGCTTACCGGCTGTGGATACCGAACGTTGCTTAAACTCAATGACGCCTTTTTCATAAAGCTCGAGCATCGACCTGGCGGTCTCCAGCACACTTTCGCCATCTTGTGTTAGAGAAAGCTTTCGGGTATTTCTGTAGAGCAAAGCGCTGTTAAGGTTTTTCTCAAGCCTGGATAAATGTGCGCTTGCTGTTGCGGTCGACAACCCTAACGCCGCGGCGCCGCCTGAAACAGAACCGCTCTCGACAATTTTGGCAAAGACTATCAGGTAGCGGATGTCATCGATCATTTACAGTCCTGTTTTCACTCGGTAACGATATGCGTGGCGCCGACAAAAGGGGATCCCGTTTCCGGATTAACATATCCTATTTTTATTGCCGGAAGTATCTGTTTAATCGCGCTTCTCAGGTCCGCTTGAACAAGTCCCAGGCATCCACCACGGCATGGAGGGTTCGCGAAGCGTCGCGGGCCACCTCACTCGTCAAGGAGATACGTTTGCATATTGAGACTCATCGCCTGCGTCTTCGCCCAGTCATGGCTGAAGATGTCGCCGATCTTTACCGAATTTATGGCGATCCGGCGACTAATACCTTTAACCCCGCAGGACCCTACCCGGATATTGACTATGCCAGTACGGTTCTCCAGCGCTGGCTTGCCCACTGGCACGATCGCGGGTTTGGCAACTGGGCCATATCGGCGCGTGATGCTCCGGAAAAAATCATTGGCTTTGGCGGCTTAACTATTCGTCGCTATAACGATGTCATCCTCAACAATCTTGGCTATCGATTCGCAACAGAAGCATGGGGAAAAGGGCTGGCCACCGACCTCGCGACCTCGGCGGTAAGATATGGCTTCGAGGCGATCAAACTCACGGAGATTTCAGCGGTGGTGAGGGCGAATCACCTGGCCTCGCGAAAAGTGCTCGAGAAAGCAGGCTTGAGGTTCATCAACGAGATTGCCGATATAGAAAATGCGCCGCCGAGTCTGCTTTATTCGTTGACCTTAAGCGAGTGGTTAAGCCAGTCGGGATAACCCGCGGGGGCTTATTGGCAAGGCTGGATCGCACCGCAGCCGGCGCATCAGGCGGGGGATCGGCCACAGAGTTAGGCGCTCACTCTACTGGCTCAATTAACGCTGGCCCCTGATTGTTCAGATTGCCGACCGCCCGCGATACCGCGTGCCAGGTGAAATCGTCGGCGGAGACGCTTCCGTCCCTGGCAATCTCCTCCGCTTCCGCGCCGGTGAGATCCTGCCTCATCCATTCCCGGGCGGCTTCCGACGTCAGGACCAGCGGCCGGCGGTCATGTATATCGACAAGACCGCGATCGGCGGCAGCGGTCACCAGCAAAAATCCTTCGGCGCTGTCCCCGCGTTCGAAGGAGGTGCTGCCAATAGCGGCCATAAATATCGGCTGGCCATCCTTTCGCTGAATGAAGTAGGGCTGCTTTTTGCCTCCGACCTTTTTCCATTCAAACCAGCCATCGGCGAAGCAGATCGCCCGCCCGTGCTGCCACAGCGGTTTGAACATCCTGCTGGTGGCAGCGGTTTCAACCCGGGCATTAATCAGCGGTGATTTATCCCACCATCCCGGCGCATAGCCCCAGTGAACGGGATCGAGGTGGAGTTGCTCATTCCTTTCACTCAGGAGTAACACTTTTGTCCCTGGCGCGACGTTATACCGCCCAATGGGCTCCGGGTCCCAGGGGATATCGCGTTCGGCCTTTTCTGCGAGAAACGCCAGGTATGCTTCCCGCGTCTGCGCTTGCGCAAAACGTCCGCACATCGCCACCTCCAGCCAGATATCTGAAGGAAAGTATAGTTCAGCAGGGAAGGGGCGTGGTTAGACATGATTTTGAAATCATGCGATTGTGAATTCTTTTCGCAGGCTTATAGCTGACGCTTAGGCACATACTACTTAAGTTGCCTACATTGCAGGCCTTAATTCTGGCCTGAACTATATTAATTGAAGTTACACATTCGCCATGTGAATTTTTATTTCGAAAAAGGGTACGCGGGCGCAAATACTGAGTATATGTCGCCTGAACAAGAAGTGTGGATGGGGTAGAGGGTGGTGTATTGACCCGCCGCTGCATCAGGTGAATGGCAACGGCGTCCAAAAAGGATTAGTTATCCGGGTTGTTGGAGATGCCTTTCCATACCATCCCCAGACCGATCAACATCGACGCGAAGAGGGCGAACAGGGTGGTAGAGATAAAAATGCCGGTCATAGTGATGCCTCAGAAAGTGCGTATGCAGGTTATTAGGCACGGAGGGATGAGAAAGGTTCCTTCCCTGACGGCGTAAATTTTCGCCAGTGTCTTCCAACTGGCGCCAGCGAGGCCAAAGTGATGTCGAGGCCGCCGCTGTTGGCGAAACGATCGTCAGGGGAACCGCATTTCTCGTGGCGCTATTGCAGGGCGACGGGTGAGGCAACGCGATTCGGTCGTTGACATCCCCTTGAACAAGTAATATATACATGACGCTTCTGTTTATTGAATGTTAAA
The DNA here is from genome assembly GCF_059759695.1 of Klebsiella sp. M041. NCBI lineage: Bacteria > Pseudomonadati > Pseudomonadota > Gammaproteobacteria > Enterobacterales > Enterobacteriaceae > Klebsiella > Klebsiella sp. M041. The sequence continues at coordinate 105,781 of NZ_JCAXWU010000009.1, read as the reverse complement.
CAGCATCAGTTATGGGACTCAGAAGCACCCCAGCCCCCGCCGTCTGGCGGGGGGCACTTTGCCACCTGACCTGGTTATTTCTGTCTGTGACTGACGAAGAAATTTTTTTATTTCAGGTCTTGAAAAACGCGCTTTAGCTATTATTTTATAAAGCGGACAAGCAATGCTTGCCTTCATGTTGAGCTTTTGAATGGATATTCAGGAGGTTAATTATGGCACTCAAAACCTTGTCAGCACTCCCGGTATTTGCTGATTCCCTTTTTGCCGATCGCTTTAACCGTATCGACCGTCTTTTCAGCCAGTTAACGGGCGATACGCCGGTGGGGACCTTACCAGCCTACGATTTACAGAAAGTGGATGACAGTAATTTCCTGCTCAGCGTCAGCGTGCCTGGCTGGAAAGATGATGAACTGGAAATAGAGACCGTAGGCGGTAATCTGCATATTACCGGTAAACGCGCGCAAACCGAAAATCATTCCGGAAACAGCCAGGGCTGGATTTATAAAGGCATTCGCCGGGCTGATTTCCAGCTTAGTTTTTCGCTTCCCGAACACGCCCAGATTAATCAGGCGCAGCTGGAGAGCGGGATCTTAAAAATTGCTATCCATCAGGAGATCCCCGAGAGCGAAAAACCGCGCAAAATTGCCATTGAGAACCAGGGGCGGGTGATCGAACACAAAGTGTGATTCCGCTTCTGTGCCGAGGTAGTTCCTTTCAAGGCCCGCGCTGCGGGCCTTTATTTTATCCACTCAAGGTGGCGTAAACGGCCTCCAGGCGACGAGAGAAATCACTATGCTATCCTGTTAACAGGGCAGTGAGGCGGTGATACTTTTCAAATTCGGCGAGGAGTGAGAATGGCTGACGAGATCGATAAAGACGCACAACATACTCATCAACTGACCGCCGAGGTGGCCCGGGCGCTTATCGCGCGCGGCTGGCGGCTCACCACTGCGGAATCCTGCACCGGCGGCAATCTGGCGGCTGCGCTCTGTGCTCAGGCTGATACTGCGGCCTTTTATGATACCGGCGTGGTCACCTTCAGCGATGAAGCCAAGCGCAATGTGCTGCAGGTGCGCGCGGAAACCCTGGCGGAACACAGCGCTGTCAGCGAAGCGTGCGTGAAGGAGATGTCCAGCGGTATGCTGGCGATAGCCGGGGCCGACATCGCCATCGCCATCAGCGGCTATGCGGGACCGGAGGGGGGAGAGGATGGTACCCCCGCCGGCACGGTATGGTTTGCCTGGAACTTTCGCGGCCAGATCGAAACTCAACGGCTGCGCTTTACCGGCGACTGCGAGACAGTGGTGGCGAAAGCGGTGCGCTTCGCCCTGGCGGCGCTGGGTGAAAAGCTCCCCCACTGGCAGTGACGCTGCCGACTACCGCGGCCTTACAGATCCGTTGCCTGACGCGCTATCGGCCAGCAAATTTCCCCGATGCCGTTCAGGCACGGTCGGGAGAAAAGGAACCCCTGAAACAGGCGAATGCCCACCGACTGCAGCCAGCACCACTCTTCCAGGGTTTCGACGCCTTCCGCCACCACCGTGATGCCCAAATCCTCGCAGCAGCGCACGACCGAGGCGACAATCGCCTGCTTGGCGCCGCTGATATGAATATTGCGCACCAGCTCCGCATCCACTTTGATTTTATCGGGCTGAAAGCGGGTCAGTAACGACAGGCCGGAGTAACCCGCGCCAAAGTCGTCGATGGCCAGCTTCATGCCCGCGACGCGCAGCGCTTTGAGCACCTTGCGGAACTGGTCAAAGCAGGTGATCACCTCCGTTTCGGTAACCTCTATCAGCACCTGGTCCGGTCGGAGGCCGGCCGCCAGCAGGCTGTTCATCAGCCAGCCTACGGCGTCAGGGTGGTTATACAGCGAACCGGGCAGCAGGTTAATGGCCAGTTGGTGTTTACCAAGCGGTAACTGACCGGCGAGAGAGAAGGCATACGCTTTGCTCTCGAGGTCGAAACGGTAGCGATCCTCCGCCGGGATGGCGGCAAACATCTCTACAGGAGATCCGCCGGTGGGGCTGCGGATCAGCGCTTCAAAGGAAGAGACCCGCTTTTTGGCCGGCTCGACGATGGCCTGCAGGGCAAACTGGCAAGGTTGATCGGGCAGGTGGCGCGCGATGGCAGTGGCCGGGGCAGGCATCATCGTCCAGCGAGAAGGCTGCAGCGGCTCGGGCAGACAATAGCGCCCACCGTCGGCGATAAAGGCGCTAATCAGGCGGAACATCCGGTCGTTGACCGGATCGGTGACCCCAAACGAGCTAAAGCGCAGGAGCTCCTCCAGCGCGCTGTCGGCTTCGAAAAGACGAAGATCCAGCAGGCGCATTCCGGTGTCGTGAAAACGACGGTAGGCCGAATAGTCGCGCATCAGTTCCACCACGTCGCGATGGCGCGGATCGCTCTGTATCTCGTGGAATAACGACTCAAGATCCTCCTCGCTTCCCTCCAGCACCTGGAAGAACTGCAGCCCGTTAAACAGCAGAATACCGGTGATGCCAAGAGGCATGTTTTTCCCGCTGGCGCGATGAATTAAAGCGTCGAGATCGGTGGGCGGGCGGGCAGGATTAACCTGGCTGCGGTATATCAGGGTGGTTAGCATAATCATTCCGGTCGCTGCGGCAGCGCGTGATGGTCCGCACAGCGCGTATTGAGGGAGGTATGGCCAGACCCCCAGAGAAGTGTGGCTGTTTTTTCTGACATTTAACCAACCGTGATGTCCGCTACGCGGAACGGGAGCTTCACTTTGTGATTACCTTCACTCTACAGGGAATCTGAGGTTTAGCTATCTTTTTCTCATTTACAATGCAAAAGGGGGAATCAGGCCGCTCACTCCTCCTGTGGTATAGGCCCACCTCCTTAAATTATCGGTTAACATTCGCCACCAGGAATTATCCTGCCATTATATTACCCGCTCTCAAAAAGAGATGCTGGTCTTGCCTGATTAAAAGCAAATCCATATTATCAACGTAAGTTTAATTCCTTTTTTCAGGTCTGATATGAGCGACTTATTTATTATTTTGTGTCTGATTTTTTGTCCCGTCATTTCTTTGTGGAGTGGTCTTTCTTATATTCAGGAAAGACGCAAAAGACGCTACGTCTTCCGTTCCAGAAGATAATCTGCAGAGGTAATATAATGACGATTGTATTAACGTCTGGCGAGTAGTTTTACGAGGTTGTTAAATTGCTGGCGGCTGTGCAAATTGAACTTGCTCATAATATTCTTTTTATGCGAGTGAATGGTTTTGTGGCTAATTTTTAGCGCCGCGGCGACTTCATGCGGACTTAGACCAATACTGAACGCGTAAATGACTTTGGTTTGCGCATCGCTGACCGACTTGCAGGCGCAATTGATGCAACGCCGCAGCCGATTGAAGGAGGGGTCATGATGAGGTGGCAGGGAGCGCTGAATCGCGCTGGCTATCTCATCTTTAAGAAGCTGAACGGGAGCGTGGGGAGGCATAAACACCGCCTGACGCAGACAGTTGGGTAAACTCTCTTCGGCGGTAGCTTGTTCATTGTCCTGAAAAATAAAAAGCGTGTATTGCTCTGGGGCATGCTGAAACAGGTCATGACACAGGTACCATTCTCCCGCCACCATTTCCGTGAAGATCACATTAGCTTGCGCCATCCCATCCGCGTTCCATTGTTGAGAAAACTGATACGCTGATCCCCCGTAGGTCTTCATCGCTTCATCCACCAGCTCCGCAATAGCGACTCGCAAATAGTGATTTTTTATATTGATCAAAAAATTCGTCATATAACTTCCCTGTGGGGTATGAAAAAAAGTGTCAGAATAAATTAAAGAATATAATGGTGATGCGCAGGCCTTTTTTAGCTGGGGTAATCTAAGGGATGTTTTTCATTAATGCAATATCTGCCAGGAAAAGTGAGATAACGGTGTGTTGGTATGCGAAAGTTCCTAATAAACAAAATGATAAGTCTATATTAGATGGCGTTTTAAGCGCTTTGGTAATTTTTTATTTTTGCGATGCATAAAAAGCTTAGTGGCAGCCAGTATCTGTTGCTAAAATTAGCGGAGGACAAGATTACAGGAAGTATGTGGTGCTTATGAAGCAAATGCTCTATTTAAAAATGCTGGCGTGGCTGGAGGATAATATCTACTGTAACCCGGCGATCGATGACCTGGCGCAGTATATGGGCTATTCGCGTCGGTTTGTGTACGAGGTGTTTTATCAATATGGCCGGTTACCCATCGGGCAGTATATTCGCCTGCGGCGGCTGACCATCGCAGCGGTCAGTCTGCGTTTAACGCGGCAACCGATCGCCGCCATAGCCTGGCAGTTAAGTTACGATTCGCCGCAGACCTTCTCCCGGGAGTTTAAGAAACGTTTCTCGCTTTCGCCACGGGAGTACCGCTGCGCGGCGCACTGGGACACGGCAAAACTGTTAAAAAAATTCCCCACGGATGATGAGAGCCTGCCTTTGGCTCGGATCTGTTCCCTGCCGGAGCGGGTCTATTATGGCTACCCGATGAAGTATGAACTGCGCCTGTCGGATATGGTGTTGCAAAGTACCGCCAAGACGGCTATCAGACAAAAGGTTGACCGTTTTTTCGCCGCTGGAGGCGGTTCGCTTTCCATACTCTCCGATTACGCGGCAGCGAGTCAAAATGAGCTTAACGTCGAGGTTAACGCCTTTGTCGGTTGTCACGAGGCGCGAAAGCCGTCGTCCGCGTTGACCACCCGGTCGGGGCTGTATGTGGGGGTTGAATTCTACGGCAGCTGGTCACGCTATGCCCGTTTGTCCAGCGATCTCTATCTGGAACAGTTGCCAACGCTGGGGGTAAGCCGTCGGGATGGGCATGACATTGAATGCTTTATGACGCGTCATGCGGAAGGAGGAGAGGCCGAGGAGAAGCGCTATCACGTACGCTATTTTATACCGGTGACGCTGTCAGCGGGAGGCCAGCTGCCGGGCAGCGATAATGAGTTAGTCCCCGCGAAGGGGACACGATAAGGTGGCCGGAGCCACCCGGGTGAATATTACAGTACAAACCACAGCAGCCAGGTGATCAGGAAGCCTGTCACCCCCATGATGGTGGTCAGTACGGTCCAGGTTTTGAGTCCGTCCGGCACCGAGAGCCCGAGATAGCGCGTGACCACCCAGAACCCGGCGTCGTTAACATGCGATAACCCGAGCGAGCCGAAACAGGTCGCCAGCGTCACCAGCACCAGCTGCAGCGGCTCCAGCCCGACAACCGCCTGTGACAGCAGGCCGGAGGTGGTGAGGATCGCCACGGTGGCCGAGCCCTGCGAGGCCCGAAGCACCAGCGACAGCAGGAAAGCGGCGGGCATCAGCGGCAGATGAATCGTCTCCAGCGCCTCGGCTAAGGCATTGCCGATGCCGGAGGCGACCAGCACCCCGCCAAAGGCGCCGCCGGCGCCGGCGACGAGGATCACGTCCGCCGAGGAGGGGATCGCGCTGCCGGTGACTTCTCCCAGCTTTTTCAGGTTCATCCCCCGCCGGATGCCCAGCGTCCAGCTGGCCAGCCCCAGGGAGATCAGCAGGGCGACGGGCGGGGTGCCAATGACGGTCATCAGCTGGCGAATCGCGTTATCCGGCAGCAGCAGGGCCTGACACAGCGTTCCGGAAACAATCAGCACGATGGGCACCACGATCAGCCCGCCGATAACCAGCGCATTCGGCGGCGCCAGTCGGGTCTGCTGGGCGTTGACGGAGAGGTCGGGCACCTCGGCCGTTTGCTGCTGTTCCAGCACGTTAATCGACAGATGATAATGGCGCTGATTGATAGACCGGGCGACAAAATAGCCCACGATACCCACGACGATCGACACTCCAATTCCCGCCAGCATCAACCAGCCGACATCGCTATGCAGAATACCTGCCGCAGCCGCCGCGCCAGGGTGGGTTGGCAATGCCACATGGACGGTTAACATCACTCCGGCCATCGGCAGGCCAAATTTCAGCGGCGACAGATGGGCGACTTTACTGAAGCCGTAAATTAACGGAATGATGATAATAAAGCCGACTTCAAAGAAGACTGGCGTGCCGAGAATAAAAGCCACGATGGTTAAGGCGGCAATAGTCCGTTTAGAACCCAGCACGCCGGTCAGCGTTTTCGCCAGCGATTCGGCGCCGCCGGATATTTCAATAAGCACCCCCAGCATTGATCCCAAAATAATTATGCTGGCGATGTGGCCGAGCAGGCCGCCCATGCCTTTTTCAATGGTGGTAATGATTTTATCCGCCGGAATGCCGGTGGCGAACGCCACCAGCAGGCTGACGATCAGGAGCGCCACAAAAGGATGCGCTTTCGCTTTGATCACCAGCAGGAGCAACAGCACTACGCTGGCTAACGCAATAAGTAACAGCGCCGATGTCGACATAGTTTTGCCTCGGGTATTAACAGGTGTACAGAGAGTTATATTTTTAGAACCGCGCTTTATTTTTTCCGGTAGGGCGAGAACCATTCCAGTCCGGAAAGGGTATCCGCCCTGGGGATATATTCGCAGCCGATCCAACCGTCATAGCCGACGTTATCCAGCAACGCATAGATCCATGAATAATTAATCTCGCCCTCGTCCGGTTCATGGCGGTCGGGCAGGGACGCTATCTGAATATGGCGGTACTGACCGGCATACTCGGTAATAAGATGGCTTAAATTGCCGTCCACTTTCTGCGCATGAAACAGATCTAACTGCACGGCGATGTTTGGCCGGTCGACCCGCTGCGCTATCTCCAGCGTCTGATATTGACTGTGGTAGAAATAGCCCGGTTTGGTCTGCGGATTCAGGGCTTCAATAAGCGCCCGCTTGCCGTGGCGGGCAAAGCACTCGGCGGCGTAGCGCAGGTTATCGAAAAGCTCCGCCTCGCAGGCCGCGCGATCCATCCCCGGCTGCACCACGCCGGCCATAATATGCACCTGCGGACAATCCAGCTGGCAGGCATACTCCAGCGCCAGCTCGATATCACGCCGGGCCTCGGCGCTCCTGCCCGGTAGGGCGGCGAGTCCCCATTCCCCGGCGTTAACGTCGCCGGGCGGGGTATTGAACAGCACCAGCTGCAGCTGGTTTTCCTGCAGGCGCTGTTTAATTTCCCCGGCGGCATACTCATAGGGGAACAGAAACTCCACGGCTTCGAAACCAGCGCGGGCGGCGGCGGCAAAGCGGTCCAGGAACGGCAGTTCGGTAAACAGCATGGATAAATTTGCAGCGAATTTTGGCATGGTTTTATCTCAGTTCATCCACTTCGTCAGCGGTCAGGTAACGGATCTCGCGATTGCCGAGGGTAAACATCAGCCGCGCGGTCTCTTCCAGCTCTTCGGTATTATTGGTGGCTTCGCGCAGCGATGAGCCAGTGACCACCGGACCATGGTTGGCCAGTAAAAAGGCGTTATAGCGCGGCGCCAGGCCGGCCAGCGCCTCGGCAATGCGGTCGTCGCCCGGTCGGTAGTAGGGAACCACCGGGACGTCGCCGACCCGCATCACCACGTAGGGAGTAAAGGGGCGAATACAATTCTGCGGATCGAGCCCCTGCAGGCAGGAGAGCGCGGTCAGATAGTGGCTATGCAAGTGGACGATCGCTTTGCAGGCCGGGTTATGCAAATAGACCGCCCGGTGAAAAGCGATCTCTTTCGACGGTTTGTCGCCGGCGATCCATTCTCCTTGCAGGGTGACCACCGACAACCGCTGGGCCTGCAGCTCGCCCAGGCAGGAGCCGGTCGGCGTCGCCAGCAGGTTGCCGTCCGGCAGCAGGAGCGACAGATTGCCGGCGGAGCCGGTGGCATAACCGCGGTTAAACAACGAGGCGCCAATCTGCACCATCTCATCTCGCAGCTGTTGCTCAGTCATGACAAAACTCCTGCTGGGCACGGGCAAAGAACTGGATATCGCCGAAATTACCTGACTTCAGCGCCAGGGAGAGCGGCTGGCGGGTGTCACGCACCCAGGGAACCCCAGGGGAGATCGTCGGCCCGATATGGAACGCCTCGACCCCCAGCGTCTGCGCCACAATGCTCGACGTTTCCCCTCCGGCCACAATAAACCGGGTGAATCCTTTCTCCTTCAGCGCGGCGGCGAGGGCGGCGAACAGCTGTTCCACCCGTTCGCTGCTGGCCTTGTCGCCATACTGCGCCTGGATCCGCTGCAGCGTTTGCGGCTCAGTCGTGGCATAGACCATCGGCGCCAGCGGCGAATCGCGGTTTGCGTCCACCCAGGCCGCCAGCGTCCCGGCATAGCCCTCCAGATCGGTAAAGCAGGCGCTTAAGTCGACGGCGCGGGCGGGAGCCTGTTCACGATAGGCCGCCACCTGGCTGTTGGTCATCAGCGAACAGGAGCCCGAGAGCACTACCGCCGGGCCGGGCAGCGGCATGCCCGCCTGGGATCCCTCACCCTGGGTTCCGTGGCGCTGCGCCCAGTCGCGGGCGATGCCGATGGCGAGACCAGAGCCGCCGGAGACCAGCTTCATCTCCCGCAGCGCCGCCCCCTGGGTCAGCAAATGCTGTTCACTGAGGGCGTCGAGCACCACATAGCGCACCGCCGGGTCGCTGATTGCCGCCAGCGCTGCAGCGACCGCCTCCGGCCCCTGATCGATAATCGGCCAGGCGATCAGCGCCGCTTTTCCGCCGCCCTGGCGCTCGATTAAGCGGCCCAGGTGGGCATCCTCCATCGGCGTCACCGGATGGTGGCGCATCCCTGACTCATTGAGTAACTGCTGGCCGACAAACAGATACCCCTGATAGACCGTGCGGCCGTTTACCGGCAGCGCCGGGGAAATCACCGTCCGGGTCTCGCCCAGCTCTGCCAGCAGAGCATCCAGTACCGGGCCAATGTTGCCCTGCGCGGTGCTGTCGAACGTGGAACAATACTTAAAATAAAATTGCTGACAGCCCCGGGCCTGCAGCCAGCGCAGGGCCGCCAGCGACTGGCTGACGGCGGTTTCCACCGGGCAGGAGCGCGTTTTCAGGCTGATCACCACCGCTTCGCTGGTCAGCGGCAGTTCGTGGGGCGGTACGCCGTTTAGCTGCACCGTCGCCATGCCGTTGCGTACGAGGAAGCTGGCAATATCCGTGGCGCCGGTAAAGTCATCGGCAATGACACCAAGCTGCATCTTGTCTCTCCTCACTGTTTATGGCCCGGCAGGGTAATGCCGTTGAAGATCTTGATCACCGCGCTGTCATCTTCCCGGCCGAATCCGGCGTTGCTGGCGGAGGTGAACATATTCAGCGCGGTGGTGGCGAGCGGCAGCGGGAAGGTCAGCGCCCGGGCGGTGTCATTCACCAGGCCGAGATCTTTGACAAAAATATCGACGGCGGATTTTGGCGAGTAATCGCCATCCAGGACGTGCTGCATACGATTCTCAAACATCCACGAATTACCCGCCGCGTGGGTCACCACGTCGTACATCGTCTCCAGCGGGATGCCGGCGCGGGCGGCGAGGGCCATCGCTTCGGCGGCGACGGCGATATGCACCCCGGCCAGCAGCTGATGGATGATTTTTACCGTCGAACCGAGGCCAATGTCGCTCCCGATGCGATAGACTTTGCCGGCCACCGCGTCCAGCACTGGCGCGAGGCGGGCGAAGGCGGCATCGCTCCCGGAGGCCATCACCGTCATGTCGCCGGCGGCCGCTTTCACCGCGCCGCCCGATACCGGCGCGTCGAGCATCAATAGCTGGTATTCCGCCAGCGCCGCGGCAATCGCCTGGGCATCGGCGGAGGCGATGGTTGACGACACCATCACCGCGGTTCCCGGCTTCAGATGGGCGGCGAGGCCGCTCTCGCCGAACAGGATCCCCCGAACCTGGGCGGCATTGACCACCAGCAGCACGACGGCATCCAGCTCAGCGGCGAAAGGCACTGCGCTGGGGCCTGCGCCTTTGGCGCCCGCCTCCAGCAGCGCGCGGCAGTTGTCGGGATTGATGTCCACCCCCCAGGTGTTCAGGCCCGCCTGCAGGCAGGCGCGGGCGGCGCCCATGCCCATCGAACCCAGTCCAATCACGCAGACGTTAGTGTGTGCAGTCATGCCGGTCTCCTTGTGAATATTCGTTAATTAATGTGATTTAATGATAGAATAAAGCGTTGCCATGTGAAATTATGTGAGAGTTATCACGAATAACCCACATGAATATAAAAAATTCACAGACGGAAAGTGGCTGCGCGACGGCGATTCTTGCCCTAAAATAGCGTAAAAACAGCGGTCAAGCAGCGATAACAGCACAGGGGATCTTCAGGTTCCCGGCGTGAGTGGTAAACTCTGGTGTGAAAAAATGGTAAGGGGAGAGCGGTGATTCCAATAGAACGTCATCAGCGTATTTTAGCCCTGGTGGAGCAGCGCGGGGCGGTGAGCATTAATGAGCTGACGGAGATCCTCGGCGTGTCCCATATGACTATCCGTCGCGACGTCAGTAAGCTGGAAGAACAGGGGCTGCTGGTCAGCGTCTCGGGCGGCGTGCGCGCCGTCAGCCGGCTGGCCGCAGAGCCCAGTCATCTGGTGAAAAGCACTCTACAGAGTGAGGAGAAACAGGCCATCGGCGCGCTGGCGGCCAGTCACATCGCCAAAAACAGCTGCATCTATCTCGATGCCGGCACCACCACCCTGGCGCTGGCGCGGGCGATCCTCGACCGGGACGACCTGCAGGTGGTCACCAACGATTTTGAGATAACCCAGCTGCTGATCGATGCCAGCCAGTGCGGCGTGATCCACACCGGCGGCACCCTGTGCCGGGAGAACCGCTCCTGCGTCGGCGAGTCGGCGGCGCGGACCTTGCGCCACCTGGCTATCGATACGGCCTTTATCTCCGCCAGCGGCTGGGACAGCCGCGGGATTTTCACCCCTGATGAGAACAAGGTCACCGTCAAGGAGACCGTCAGCCAGGTCAGCGCCAGAAGCATCCTGCTGTGCGACAGTTCGAAATACAATCAGGTGGCCACGTTTATGGCGTTACCCTTGACCCGCTTTACCACCATCATTACCGACCGGCATCTCTCCGATGCTGCCGCCACACATATCGCCCGGCACGCTTGCGAGGTGCTGCGCGCCGGGTAAGGCACGTGACCTTCGCCGGACTAGCGCTGCCAGTGCTCGATCAGCGCCGCGCCTATTCTGGCGATCTGCTGGTTACGCTCGGCCATGGTCGCCGGCGTATCCCGCAGATAGATCACCACGATGCGCTCCGCTTTGCCGTTCGGGCCGAGCAGGGCGACAATGCCGCGTGAGCCCCGCTCGCCGGCCCCGGTTTTATCGGCGATAAACCAGCCCGCCGGCAGCACGGCGCGGATCAGCGGACCGGCCACCTGGTCGTCCACCATCCACTGCAGCAGCTGCTGCTGCGAACGGGCGCTCAGCGCGTGGCTGGTTAGCAGCTTGCGCAGGGTGGCGGCCATGCTGGCTGGGGTGGTGGTGTCGCGCACGTCGCCGGGAAGCGCCTCATTGAGCTCCGTTTCCCAGCGGTCAAGGCGGGTGACGTTGTCACCGATCTGGCGCAGAAAAGCGGTCAATCCCGCGGGGCCGCCAACGCTCTTCAACAGCAGATTGCCGGCGCTGTTGTCGCTCATGGTGATGGCGGCGGCGCAGAGTTCGCCAACGGTCATCCCGTCGGCAAGGTGTTTTTCGCTGACCGGGGAGTAGTCCACCAGATCCTGCTGGCGGTAGCGGATCCGCCGATCCAGCTGTTCGTCTCCGGCATCCACCCGGGCCAGCACCGCGCCGCAGAGCAGCACTTTAAAGGTGCTCATCAGCGGAAAGCGCTCACTGGCGCGCCAGGCGGCCAGCGTGCGGCCGCTGGCCAGATCCATTTCAACATAGCCCACGCGGCCCGCCAGCTGACTTTCGCTGCGTGTAACTTGCTCGAGCGGCGGAGGGCTGGCGAATGCCGCCAGTGGCAGGGCGGCAATCAGGGAGATAAGGCACAGGCGAACATAACGCATAACCGCAATACTTCCTTGAATCAGGGCCATTAAAGGCGAGTAGAGGAGTGATAAAATAGAATAACCTGGCGTTTTGCTGATTCACAATTCCTCTTTTTTCCTTCATCATTTGTCATCTTTTATTTCGAATAATCAATATTTAGCTCAGCCTAAGCACGCTATTTTTTGACTCAAGGCCGCAATGAACTATAAGAAAGTACTTAAGACCGCACTCTGGCTGGCGCCGCTGTTTGCTGACGATACGCCCGCCGCGCTGCGCGGTTTGCCAATGATCTATGCCATCCCGGGAGGAACTGGTGCACCCGATAATTAAGGTCATGCTGGTGGGCGGTAAGGCGGATGGACTGCTGGTCAGCGTCGCCGACGATGCGACCGAGGTCTCAGTGACGCCTGCGCAATACGGTGCGCCGTCCGGCCAGCCGCTCAGCTATCGTATCGTGAGTCAAACCATTGACGATGAACGCTATTTCTTTGGCGTTTTCAGTGACGCCCATCAGGATAGCGATAAGCTGACGCGGGTGGCGCTGACCCGCGGAATGAAAAAAATGTTCTGTTAAACCCGGTCGGAGAGAGGGGGCGATAGTATCCCTGCCGCGGCTTTGCTACTGTGGCAGCCTTCTCTCACCGGGCCAGGACGCATCATGATTCAGTACATCCGTATTCAAAACTTTCGCTCAGTCAGGGATATCGCGCTGGAGCTGGGGCCGCTGAACATTGTCTTCGGCCCTAACGGCTGCGGCAAATCCAATATTTACAACGCTATCCATCTGTTGAGCGCGGCTGCCGACGGCAGGCTGTCGGGATTTATCAGCGAAGAGGGGGGCCTTGAAAATATGATGTGGTCCGGAGATCGTTCTCCCCTCGATCGCCATCCCCGCCGGCTGCAAATCGCCTGTCGGACGGAGAGCTTTGATTATGAACTGCAGGTTGGTTTCCCGGAAAAATTGCCCTATCCGACGCAGTTCATGCTCGATCCCATCGTCAAAGAAGAGAACATCTGGCTGGCGGGCTATTCCCGTCGGCCTTCCTCCCGCGTACTGCAGCGTAAGAATCAGGCGGCGTTCCTCGTCGATGTCGCCGGGGAGAAAAGCACCTTCACCGAGAGTATTTATGAAAACGAGTCGGTGTTCGGTCAGCTTGGCGAGCCGCACCGTTTTCCTGAGGTGTCGCGGGTGCGCGAGACCCTGCGCCGCTGGCGGTTTTACCATGAATTCGCTATCGGCCGCCATTCACCGCTGCGCCAGCCGGCCGTCGGCTACCGTTCGCCGGTGCTCGACAGCGACGGCCATAATCTGGCGGCCGCCTTTCAGACCATTGTCGAGATCGGCGCGGAGGAGATTTTGCACGAGATCCTCGCCGACGCCTTTCCCGGCTGCCAGTTTTACTGTGAAAACGAGCACTCGCGTTTCGCGCTGAAAATGCGCCGGGAGGGGATCCGCCGCCCGCTGCTGGCGGCGGAGATGTCCGACGGCACGCTGCGTTTTCTCTGCCTCGCCGTCGCGCTGCTCAGCCCGCGCCCACCGGCCTTTCTGGCGATCAATGAACCGGAAAACAGCCTGCATCGCGACATGCTCCCGGCGCTGGCCAGGCTGATCGTCGAGGCCTCCCGCTACAGCCAGATCTGGCTGACCAGCCACTCGGCAGAGCTGGCGGATCTCATCGCCGCCGGGGCTGCCTGCCAGCGCTATGCGCTGGAGAATAGCGGCGGAGAGACGCGCATTGTAGAGTGAACCCCGTCATCCCTGACGGGCGCGCCCGGTCAGGCGGGGGTCTGCGTCTCCGCTGTCGGCAGCAGGCTTTTGCCGCCGCGTAAGGTGATGAACGAGAGCAGGGTAAAGCTCAGGGTGATGCAGCCGAGGATCAGATAGGCCTGATGGAAGCCGACGGTGTCGTACATCCGGCCCACCCAGGCGGAAAGTACCACCCCGGACAGCTGTTTCGACAGGTTAAAGCCGATCAGAAACAGGGTGGCTGAGAGCCGCGGGTTAAAGGCGGAGGAGATATATTTAAAGGTCCCGACCAGCAGGAAGGGGATCTCAAACATATGCAGCATCTTGAGGATCACCACTTCCACCGCCGATGAGGCAAAAGACGACCCGAGAATACGCACCGACATGATCATCCCCGCGGTCAGCAGGGCGTTTTTGGCCCCGATACGGTTAACGATGGCCGGGGCGCAGAACATGATCACGGCATTGAGCAGCTCGCCACCGGTGGTGACGAAGCCAAACACTTCGGTACCGCGCTGCGGACTGGCGAAGAAGCTTTTGAAAAAGTTAGCAAATTGCTGGTCAAACACGTCGTAGACGCTGGCGACCCCCACCACATAGACGATAAAGCCCCAGAAGCGCGGCATACGCAGCAGCTCTGCCGCCGTACGCAGCGAAAAGGCCTGGCGATTGGCCCCGAGCGCCTCGATAACCTGGGCGCTGTTGCTGCTTTCCGGACGCGACAGCCAGAGCAGAAGACCCAGCACCAGCGCAAAGCCGGAGGCGATCCAGAAGGTAATATTGGGGTCGATGCCGAACAGCACGCCGGTTATCGAGGCGCACAGCGCCCAGCCGACGCAGCCAGCGACCCGCACTTTGCCATATTCAAAGCGGTTTGCCCGGCTGACGCGCTCGATATAGGCTTCCACCGCCCCGGAGCCGCTGGAGAAAACAATCCCCAGGTAGATCCCGCCCACCAGCGAACCGGCGATAATATTCATCTGCAGCAGCGGGGAGAAAACGAAAATAAAGAACGGCGCGAACAGAATTAACAGCACCGTAATAGTCCACAGCAGATGTTTGCGCAGGCCGAGCTTATCCGACATTAAACCAAATACCGGCTGAAAAATAATCGCGAACAACGAGATGGAGGAGAAGACGATCCCGGTTTCCGTTTTGGTTAAATGGTTAACGTCCGCCAACCACACCGGGAAAAACGGAAAATAGGCCGACATAATGAAATAGTAAAAGAAAAAGAACAGCAGGAAATAGACAAAATTATGCCGTTCTCGCGGCGCCAGTTCAGAGAATTTCATCACCATGATCCCTTGTTATTCTGTTTGTAGGGTGGGGGCTGCCGCCCCCACGGATTAAAGGCAACGCAATGAGACCTCGTACTGCCAGCGCGTTTGGGTCAGGAGCCACTGCGGCAGCACGCTTGGGGTCCAGGAGTCATCGCCTCCCACCCCCATATGCAGGCCGTCAAGGGTGATCCACACGCCGTCTTCGGCCTCCATCTTGTGCCAGTGGTCGGTCTCCATCAGCTGACGGGTGCTCCACGGCTGAACGGAGAAGTGGAAATGACCGCTGACGTGCCAGCGTCCCCAGTCCAGCGCCTGAGTATCACAGCGCAGGCCGTTTTCCGTCGGGAAGATGTAGGGGGTGGTCATCGCCGCCAGCGGCTGCTCCCAGCGGGCGAAGCAGGCGCTGCTCCGCCGGTCGGGGTAGTTCTCATGCGGCCCCAGCCCCAGCCAGCTCACCGGCGCCTGCTGATCCGCCACCTGGAAGTGCAGCCCGACCCGCGGCAGCGGCGGCAGCGTTTCCGCGCGCTCGCCGTCCACCGCCAGCCGCACCGTTCCGTCCGCGGTAAAGCGCAGATGCCAGTGGCTGACAATCACCACCTCGTCGCCGCGCAGGTAGTGCCAGCGGCTGTCGACAAGGGTCTCATTCGCCAGACGCTGGGCGTCGCACTGCACGCAGCGCGCCTCAAGGTCGAACAGGCCGGCGCTTTTCCAGCGCTCCACCCAGGCGTTGGGGTCGATGCGCTCCACTTCGCTGATCCCGATGTCGTTGTCGAGCGGCGCACGGATAAACTGATCCCGCAGGGGGGTCAGCAGCTGCTCCTGACCGCCAACCGACCAGCCACTCAGCAAACCGGTCCGGCGATCGACGGTCCAGCACTGAGTGCCAGCGCGGATCTGCCAGGCCTCATCGCTGACGATAAGAGCCGGGGCGCCGGCTGGCACCGTGGGCGCAGGCAGCGCCAGCGGCGCCGGCAGGGGATACTGCTGCCAGGCGACGCGATGCTCCGCCGGGGACCAGGCTGTCGCCTGGGGCTGGACCACCTCCAGCGTCAGCCACACGGCGCGGGCGCCTGGCGGCAGGATCAGACTGTCGAGCAGCGTTATCTCGTCGCTGCCCTCAGGCGGGAGCGCCAGCGTCAGGTTGCCGTGGTACAGGGTTTCACCAGCCGCCTGCACCTGCCAGCGCAGCGCTTCGTTATCGGTCTGGCGGAACAGGTATTCGCTGGCGATGCGCACCCGCAGCGGCGAGGTCGACAGCAGGGCGAACTGGAAATACTGCTGGGCGTGCTTCGCCTCGACCAGCGACGGATGCGGCGTGCGATCGGGGAACACCAGACCGTTCATACAGAACTGGCGATCGTTCGGCTTATCGCCAAAGTCGCCGCCGTAGGCCCAGCCGACGCTGCCGTCGTCAAAGATTTTGCGGATCGCCTGGTCGGCCCAGTCCCAGATAAACCCGCCCTGCAGCCGCGGATACTCGCGGAAGGCCTGCCAGTAATCGGCGAAGTTGCCGAGGCTGTTGCCCATCGCGTGGGCGTACTCGCAGAGGATCAGCGGCCGCTGCTCGCCGGGCAGGCTGATCCATTTTTTGATCCCCCACTTCGGTACCGCCGGGATCGGCTGGTCGCGTTCGACGCGGGCGTACATCGGACAGATAATATCGGTGGCGGTGGTATCCGCGCCGCCGCCCTCGTACTGCACCGGACGGGTCGGGTCGTTACGCTTCAGCCAGTGGTACAGCGCTTCGTGGTTGCCGCCGCCGCCGGATTCGTTGCCCAGCGACCAGATGATAATGCACGGATGGTTGCGGTTGCTCTGTACCATCCGGGTGACGCGGGCGCTGAAGGCTGGCAGCCACGCCGGATCGTCGGACAGACGATTCATCGGCACCATGCCGTGGGTTTCAATATTGGCTTCATCGACCACGTACAGACCGTAGCGGTTGCACAGCTCATACCAGCGCGGGGCGTTGGGGTAGTGCGAGCAGCGGACGGCGTTAAAGTTGTTCTGCTTCATCAACAGAATGTCCTGCACCATATCCGCCTCGCTGACCACCTGACCGCGTAAATGGTGGTGTTCATGGCGGTTAACGCCGCGGATCAGCAGCGGTTTGCCGTTAAGGCGCAGCAGGCCGTCGGCGATCTCGATGCGGCGAAAACCGATATCCCACGCCTCTGCCTCCAGTAATGCCTCGCCGCGCCACAGGGTGACCACCGCCCGGTAGCAATCCGGGGTTTCCGCGCTCCAGTGCGCCGGCGCCGCCACCG
Organism: Klebsiella sp. M041; assembly: GCF_059759695.1. Classification (NCBI taxonomy): domain Bacteria; kingdom Pseudomonadati; phylum Pseudomonadota; class Gammaproteobacteria; order Enterobacterales; family Enterobacteriaceae; genus Klebsiella; species Klebsiella sp. M041. The sequence continues at coordinate 88,587 of NZ_JCAXWU010000009.1, read as the reverse complement.
CCAGGGAGAAATCGACCCGTTCGGCGTAACGGCCGCGCTCATCCACCGTCGGGGTGCCTAACGGCTGACGGTGGGCAACGACAGGCTGCTCGCCGCGCCACAGGCTAACCCCGACGCTGAGCCCGGCAAGCGCCGCTTCTGTCGCCTCGACGGTCGCCTGGACCTGCAGAGTGCCGTCGCGGCAGAGGGCGTCAAGGGTCGGCGTCAGCTGGACGTCGCTCAGCCGCTGGTGCGGCTTATTCAGCAGCCACACCGAGCGGAAAATACCGCTCATCCGCCACATATCCTGGTCTTCCAGCCAGCTGCCGGCGCTCCAGCGCATGACCATCACGCACAGGCGGTTGTCGCCCGGACGCAGAAAAGGGCTGAGATCGAACGCAGCCGGCAGGCGGCTGTCCTGGGAATAACCGACCCAGGCGCCGTTGCACCAGAGATGAAAGGCCGAGTTAACGCCGTCGAAAATAATCTGCGTCTGCCCGTCCGCGCGCCAGGCGTCATCGATCGCAACGTGCAGGGAGTAACAGCCGGTTGGGTTATCCTCCGGCACCCGCGGCGGGGTGGTGTCGATGGGGTAGCGGACGTTGGTGTAGATCGGCGCGTCATAGCCCTCCATCTGCCAGTTGGAGGGCACCGGCGTGCCGCGGCTGCCCGGCAGGTCCTGCGTCAGCCACTGCGCATCGACGGCAAACGGGCTGCGGGCGTAAGCAAATTGCCACTCGCCGTCCAGCTGACGACGATGGGGCGAAGGATGATTATCGCGGGCGGCAAGCTCATCGCGCCAGCTGGCGAACGCGGGATGGGCCGGCAGGCGGTTGAGATGGGTAATGGTCTGGTTCTGCCAGTCTTCGCGGGCGAGGACGGCGTGGAAGTCAGGCGCGTGGCGGCGACTGGTATCGCTTATTGGCATAGTAATCCCCGGTAAGTCAGAAAATGTCGATCGCTAAACAGGATGAAGAACGTTATCGGGTAATTTGTTTTTTCCAGCAACGACGGCGGAAATGAAATTGACAGACGATCACGAAAGCGGGGGTAATACGCTGTTTTTTGTCGTGCGTTAAACATAAAATGTTAGCGCACGACATTTTGTCGATGAGGAGAAACTATGCCGCGTCGTACCGCAACCCTGGAGGATGTCGCCCGCGCGGCGGGCGTCTCCCAACAGACGGTCTCCCGGGTTCTGAACCGTCCGGAAGTGGTGTCAGCCCGCACCCGCGAGCAGGTGATCCGCGCGATGCAGACGCTGCACTACGTGCCTAACCGCTCGGCGCAGCTGCTCGCCGGCAAAGCGGCGCCCTCCATTGGGCTGATTACCGCCTCGCTGACCCTGCATGCCCCCTCGCAGATCGCCGCCGCGGTAAAGAGCCATGCCAGTCTGCACCAGCTGGAGGTGGCGATAGCGATGCCAGCGCAGGCCGACTTCGCCGCGCTGCAGGCCCGGCTGGACGAACTGCGCGCCCAGCATATTCGCGGGGTGATCGTCAGCCTGCCGCTGGAGAGCGCCACCGCCGAGCGGCTGGTTAAAGAGAACCCGGATATGGCCTGCCTGTTTCTTGACGTCTCCCCGGAGGCCGATGTCTGCTGCGTGCGCTTCGACCATCGCGACGGCTGCGGAGCCTGCGTGCGCCATCTTTGGGAGCTCGGGCATCGCGAATTTGGCCTGCTGGCGGGGCCGGAAAGTTCGGTTTCCGCCCGTCTGCGTCTCGCCAGCTGGCGCGAGGCGCTGCACAGTCTGAACATTGCCCGTTCAACCACGGTGTTCGGTGACTGGAGCGCCGCCAGCGGCTGGCAGAAAACCTTCGAACTGCTGCACCTCCAGCCGCGGATCAGCGCCATTGTGGTGGCCAACGATCAGATGGCGCTCGGGGTACTCAGCGCGCTGGCCCAGCTCAATCGCAGCGGCAGCCAGGCGGTGTCGGTGACCGGCTATGACGACACCGCCGACAGTCTTTACTTTCAGCCGCCGCTCACCACGGTGGCGCAGGACTTCGATCTGCTGGGCAAACGGGCCGTGGAGCGGCTGATTGCTCTGATGGCAGCCCCGCAGATGCGGATCCGCGAGCTGCTGCCGACCCGGCTCATCGTGCGCCAGTCGGCGTGGCCGCTCGCCGACGCGGAGGACCGGCAACAGACCCTGGCGCAGCTGAAAGCGTTGGTGGAGAGGCTTTAGCCGCAGGCCGTTGAGGATTTATTGAGGTTGACCATGCTAACCTTGGGATCAAACGTAGAGAGGTCAGGATCCTCTGCCTGCGAAAAATGCAAAATACAATCTATCCATGCAAGCATTGATTTACCGCCAGTCACATGGCGGTTTTTTTTTGCATCACCCCCGTTTTCCGCGTTGTTCCGTTGGTTTTTTCGCCTGGCATCCCCGGCGGCGGCATGCTACATCTTTCTTCCGGGATAGATGCCGAACACGGCGGGAGACAAGGTCATGATGGTGATTGAGGGCAAAGAGGCGATTGCGCGGGTAGACTGGCGGCGGGTGCGGACCATCGTCGCCGAGGCCGGGCTGAATGAACGTGATGTTCAGCAGCTGGAGCAGGCGTTTCGCCAGAGCACCTTCTGCTGGTTCGGCTATGAGAACGGTCAGCTGATTGCCGTGGCGCGCGCCATCAGCGACTGCACCTGGAGCAGCTACTTGTCGGATGTGGCGATCGTCCCCGACCGACAGGGGCAGGGTTACGGACAACAGCTGATGCTGGCGGTCCGGGAGCAGCTGCTGCCCTTTGGCAAAATTTTTATCTATGCGGTGGCCGATAAAATCGCGTTCTATCAGCGTTTTGGTTTTGCCATGCTGACCACCGGGATGGTCTGCGCTGGCGAGGAGGGCATGCGCAAAATGCACGAGCAGGGCTATATCCGCCAGCCCTGAGCGCGGATGCCAGGCAACGCCTGGCTTAAGCGTGCAAACCAGGCGCAGGCTCCGTCAGAGGGGCCTTTCAAGCACAAACAGATATGCTTCCCGCGACCAGAACAGGGCGGTACGGCGGCGCTCCACCGACATGGTTTTTACCTCCCAGCCCTCGCGGGTATAGCTGCTGAGAAACTGGCTCATTTTGTCAGGGTCGGCTTTGGCTTCGCCAAAAAACAGGCTGCCCAGCAGGCCCTCTTTATAGATCACTACCCGACACTCTTTCTTCATCATCGACCATCCTGGCGACCGGTTTACTGTGGCTGTCTATTGTCCGTGGCTGCGAGGATTTTGCAATCGGAGAAGTAGCAAACTGTTTACGGTACTGCAGCGGACTTAGCGCGAAGCGCAGGCGAAAATGGTGGCGCAGGGTGCCAGCGCTGGCAAATCCGCAGCGCTCAGCGATCTGGTCGATGCCCATCGTGCTCTCCGTCAGGTGCTGACGGGCGCGCAGCAGACGCTCCTCCAGCAGCCAGCGGGCGGGGGTTTTGCCAGTGGCCTCTTCAAAGCGGCGCAAAAAGGTGCGCGTTCCCATGCCGGCGCGCTGCGCGAGGGAGGCGACGGTGTGGCTGGCGGCGAGATGCTGGTGCAGATAATCAAACAGCTGGCCAAGGCGCAGACTCTCCCGGCTGCGGGCCACCGGACGCAGGACCTGCTGCGCCTGACCGCCATCGCGATGGGGAGAGACCACCAGGCGGCGAGCGACCACATTCGCTGCCTCGCTGCCGAAATCCTCGCGCACCAGATGCAGACAGAGGTCGATCCCCGCCGCGCTGCCGGCGGACGTCATCAGCAAATCATCGCCCACGTAAAGGACATCCTCCACCACCTGGATCTGCGGAAAACGGGACTGCAGCGCCGCGGTGTAGCGCCAGTGGGTTGTCGCCTGGCGGCCATTGAGCAGCCCGGCGGCGGCGAGAACGAACACTCCGGAACAGATGGAGATTATTCGGCATCCGCGGGCGTGAGCGGCGGCCAGGGCGGCGCACAGCGCTTCGGGCACCGGGGCGTCGATGCCGCGCCAGCCCGGGACCACGATGGTCTGCGCCTGGGCGAGAAGCTCAGGGCCGCCGTCGGTCATCAGGCGGACCCCGCCGGTGGCTCTCAAAGGCCCTTCATCGACGGCGGCGACGGCGAACTGGTACCAACGCTCGCCCATTTCCGGGCGCGGCAGGCCGAAGATCTCCACGGCCACGCCAAACTCAAACGTGCACAGGCCATCGTAGGCGAGGGCCACCACGCGGTGAGGTGACAGTGTCACCGAAGGGGTTGTCAGGATGTTAGCGTTTTCTGTCATGGTTGCCGGCAGATAAGGGTAATGGGCGTCAGTAAAGTAGTGTTATCACAGACAAGGAGAAGACGCCATGAGTGTAGTAACCCAATTTACCCCCGCCACCTCCGCCGAGGCTATCCGCTGGTTCCGCCATAAGCTGCATCTCGAGACCGACTGCGCCGATGTGCACAGCGCCCAGCGTGCCGGCGAGGTCGACTTTGTCCTGCTGCACGTGGTCGGCAGCGAGGAGGCCTTCGCCAGGCGTCACCTGCCCGGCGCGCTGCATCTTCCGCACAGCCAGATCAGCGCCGAGAGAATGGCGGCCTGGCCGGCGGAGACCCTGTTTGTGGTCTATTGCGCCGGGCCGCATTGCAACGGTGCCGACGTTGCCGCGCTGAAGCTGGCCGAACTGGGGCGGCCGGTGAAAATGATGCTCGGCGGGATCACCGGCTGGGAAGATGAAGGTTATGCGTTTGACGCCGGTAAGTGAATATTTTTCATGTACCATGAAATATTCTCGTTTGCGGCCCGTCGACCTGCATGCCAGTATCTGGACATATAGCCATCCAGATGTCTAAAAATTCAAATAATGAACTATCACGGTGGGCAACTAACGCGCCCACCGCTAAGGAGACAGCATGCAACGTCAACAGGCCCCGTTCCGCGCAGACATCGTCGGCAGTTTTTTGCGTCCGGACAGTATCAAACAGGCGCGTCAGCAGCTGGCGGAGGGGCTGATCGACGCCGGTCAGCTGCGCGAAATTGAGAATAACGCTATCCGTCATCTGGTCCAGCAGCAGTGCGACTGCGGCCTGCACGTGGTCACCGACGGCGAGTTTCGTCGCGCATGGTGGCATTTCGATTTCTTCGACGGCCTGCAGGGCGTTGAGCGTTACGATGCCGAGCAGGGGATCCAGTTCAACGGCGTGCAGACCAAAGCCCACGGCGTGCGCGTTACCGGCAAGCTGGCGTTCGGCGACCATCCGATGCTGGAGGATTTCCGCTATCTGAAAAGCATCAGCGGCGACGCGCAGCCGAAGATGACCATTCCCAGCCCTAGCGTGCTGCACTTCCGCGGCGGTCGGAAAGATATTGATGCCACCGTTTACCCGGATCTCAGCGACTACTTCGACGACCTGGCCACCACCTGGCGCGACGCGATCCGCGCCTTTTATGACGCCGGCTGTCGCTATCTGCAGCTGGACGATACCGTCTGGGCCTATCTGTGCTCCGATGCCCAGCGTCAGCAGGTGCGCGAGCGCGGCGACGATCCGGATGCGCTGGCGCGCATTTATGCCCGGGTGCTGAACCAGGCGCTGGAGGGCAAACCGACCGATCTGACGGTGGGCCTCCACGTCTGCCGGGGTAATTTCCGCTCAACCTGGATCTCGGAGGGCGGTTACGAGCCGGTGGCCGAGGTGCTGTTTGGCGGCGTCAATGTCGATGCCTTCTTCCTCGAATATGACAACGACCGCTCCGGGGATTTCGCGCCGCTGCGCTTTATTCGTCCCGGCCATCAGCAGGTGGTCCTCGGGTTGATCACCACCAAAAACGGCGAGCTGGAGAACCCGCAGGGGGTCAAAGCGCGTCTCGCCGAGGCGGCGCAGTATGTTCCGCTTGAGCAGATCTGCCTGAGTCCGCAGTGCGGTTTCGCCTCCACGGAAGAGGGTAACGCCCTCAGCGAAGACCAGCAGTGGCAAAAAGTTCGTCTGGTGACCGCCATCGCCGCCGACGTCTGGTAATGCCCTTCTTAGCGCAGCGTTGCACCGTGATGAGGCAACGCTGCCATCTCCTTCCTCTCCGCTCTCCGCCAGCGCCGCATCCCGCTGTTCTCACAACCTGGCACCGTTTTTGCCTTATCACCTCTGGTTAGCTGTTAATTCTTTATTTTTGCGCTACTCAGGAGTGAATCATGCAACGAAGAACGTTATTAAAAGCTTTTGCACTCTCCGCCTCTGTAATGGCTATGGGTCTCTCATTCCAGGCCTATGCCGCCGACACCATTAAAGTCGGGATTATGCATTCGCTCTCCGGGACGATGGCGATTTCCGAAACGCCGCTGAAGGACGTCGCCCTGATGGCCATCGACGACATCAACGCCAAAGGCGGGGTGCTGGGCAAGAAGCTGGAGCCGGTAGTGGTCGACCCGGCCTCCAACTGGCCGCTGTTCGCCGAGAAGGCGCGCCAGCTGCTGGCCCAGGACAAGGTGGCGGTGGTGTTCGGCTGCTGGACCTCGGTCTCGCGTAAATCGGTGCTACCGGTGTTTGAGGAGCTGAACGGCCTGCTGTTCTACCCGGTACAGTACGAAGGGGAAGAGATGTCCCCCAACGTCTTCTATACCGGCGCGGCGCCTAACCAGCAGGCCATCCCGGCGGTGGAATACCTGCTGAGCGAGGACGGCGGCGGCGCCAAACGCTTCTTCCTGCTGGGAACCGACTACGTCTATCCGCGCACCACCAACAAGATCCTTCGCGCCTTCCTGCATGCCAAAGGGATCCAGGACAAAGATATCGAAGAAGTCTACACCCCGTTCGGCTATAGCGATTACCAGACCATCGTCGCCAATATCAAAAAATTCTCCGCCGGCGGCAAAACGGCGGTGGTCTCCACCATCAACGGCGATTCCAACGTGCCTTTCTACAAAGAGCTGGCTAACCAGGGTCTGAAAGCGACCGACGTGCCGGTGGTGGCCTTCTCGGTGGGGGAAGAGGAGCTGCGCGGCATCGATACCAAACCGCTGGTCGGCAACCTCGCGGCATGGAATTACTTTGAGTCGGTCGATAACCCGACCAATAAAGCCTTTGTCGCCGACTATCGCGCTTACGCCAAAGCGCACAAGCTGCCGAATGCCGATACGGTGGTGACCAACGACCCGATGGAGGCGACCTGGGTGGGTCTGCATATGTGGGCGCAGGCGGTGACCAAAGCCGGCACCACCGACGTGGACAAAGTGCGCGACGCCATGGCCGGGCAAACCTTTAAAGCGCCGTCCGGTTTTACCCTGACGATGGATGCCACCAACCACCATCTGCACAAGCCGGTGATGATCGGTGAAATCGAAGGCAACGGCCAGTTCAATGTGGTCTGGCAGACCGATGAGCCCGTCCGCGCGCAGCCGTGGAGCCCGTGGATCCCCGGTAATGATAAGAAACCTGACCATCCGGTGAAAACCGTCAGCCAGTAAGCGCCAGGGCCGACGGGGCGGGAGCGTCGAGCCCGTCGGCCGCTGACCAGAGGAGAACGACATGAACGCATTGCGTCTCATGAGTGTGTTGGCGCTGCTGCTGAGCTTGCTGCCATGGCGGGCGCAGGCCGCGGAGGCGGATGATTTCGTCGCCGCCAGCCGCAGCCAGCAGGCGCAGCTGTTGACCCAGTGGGCGGCAGCGCCGCAGGCAGATCGCCTGCCGTTGCTGCGGGCGTTAACCAGCGAAAGCCTGGTAATGGACGACGGAAAACATGCCTTCCGCGTCCGACAGGGCGGCTTACAACCGCTGGGCGCCGCCGCCGCGCCGCAGGGCGACACCCGGCCGGTCCGTCTGACCAACCGCCTGCGCAATCTGGCTGCCGGCGCGCTGGCCAGCCATCTTATTTTAAGTGACAACGTCACAGATCGAGCGTCCGCGGCGCGCACCCTACAGCGGGAAGCGACCCCGGCCATGGCCGCTCTGCTGCAGCAGCGGCTGAAGGCGGAGAGCGATGATAATGTGCGGGGCCTGCTGGAGGTGGCGCTGGCGCGCCTGCAGTTGACTCAGCCTGAGGCCAGCGCGCGGCTGTCCGCCGTGACGCTGCTCGGCCATTCCGCGGACCCGGAAACCCAGGCGCTGCTGATCCCCTTTACCGATGCCCAGCATGAGCCGGATGCGGCGGTGCGCGAGGCGGCCAGCGACAGCCTGCAAAAGATCAAACATCGTCTGCTGCTCGGCGATCTGCTGGGCCAGGCCTTTATGGGGCTGTCGCTGGGCTCGGTGTTGCTGCTGGCCGCGCTGGGGCTGGCGATCACCTACGGCCTGCTGGGGGTGATTAACATGGCCCATGGCGAGATGTTGATGATCGGCGCCTACAGCTGCTGGCTGGTACAGCAGGTCCTGGCGCAGCTCGCGCCGCAGTGGCTGGCCTTTTATCCGCTGGTCGCGCTGCCGGTGGCCTTCCTGGTCACCGCCGGGATCGGCATGGCGCTCGAGCGCACCATTATTCGTCATCTGTATGGTCGGCCGCTGGAGACGCTGCTCGCCACCTGGGGGATCAGCCTGATGCTTATTCAGCTGGTGCGGATGCTGTTCGGCGCGCAGAACGTGGAGGTGGCGAACCCCGCCTGGCTCTCCGGCGGCGTGCAGGTCCTGCCGAACCTGATCCTGCCGTGGAACCGGCTGGCGGTGCTGGCGTTCGTCCTGCTGGTGCTGTGCTTTACCTGGCTCATCCTGAACCGCACCCGCCTCGGAATGAACGTCCGCGCCGTGACGCAGAACCGGGCGATGGCCGCCTGCTGCGGCGTGCCTACCGGGCGGGTGGATATGCTGGCCTTTGGTCTCGGATCCGGTATTGCCGGGCTGGGCGGCGTGGCGCTGTCGCAGCTTGGCAACGTCGGCCCGGAGCTGGGTCAGGGCTATATCATCGATTCGTTCCTGGTGGTGGTCCTGGGCGGCGTCGGCCAGCTGGCCGGCAGCGTGGCGGCAGCCTTTGGGCTGGGCATTTTCAACAAAATTCTTGAACCTCAGATGGGCGCGGTGCTGGGCAAGATCCTGATCCTGGTGATGATTATTCTGTTTATTCAGAAACGCCCGCAGGGCCTGTTCGCGCTGAAAGGGAGGGTGATTGACTGATGAGCCAACCCATTACCTTAACGCTGGCGCAGCGCGCGCCGCGGCCTCTGCGCTGGCTGGGGATCCTGTTAGTGCTGGGGCTGCTGAGCATGCCATTCCTGGCGCTGCTGCCGGCCTCCCATCCGCTGGCGGTGCCGAGCTGGCTGCTGACCCTGAGCGGTAAAATCCTCTGCTACGCCATCGTGGCGGTGGCGCTGGATCTGGTCTGGGGCTACGCGGGTATGCTATCCCTTGGCCACGGGATTTTCTTTGCCCTCGGCGGGTACGCCATGGGCATGTACCTGATGCGCCAGGCGGCGGGGGACGGTCTGCCGGCGTTCATGTCTTTTCTCTCCTGGAACGAGCTGCCCTGGTTCTGGTGGGGCACGCAGCATTTCGCCTGGGCGATGGCGCTGGTGGTGCTGGTTCCCGGCCTGCTGGCGCTGGTTTTCGGCTGGTTCGCCTTCCGCTCGAAGATCAAAGGGGTCTATTTCTCGATCATGACCCAGGCCTTGACCTATGCCGGTATGCTGCTGTTCTTTCGCAACGAGACCGGGTTTGGCGGTAACAACGGCTTCACCGGATTTACCACGCTGCTGGGCTTTCCGGTCACCGCCACCGGCACCCGGGCGGCGCTGTTTATGGCCACGGTCCTGCTGCTGTTGCTGACCCTGTGGCTGGGCTCGGCGCTGGCGCAGAGTAAGTTTGGCCGCATCCTCACCGCGGTGCGGGATGCCGAGAACCGCCTGATGTTCTGCGGGTATGACCCGCGCGGCTTCAAGCTGCTGGTGTGGACGCTGTCGGCGGTGCTCTGCGGCCTGGCGGGGGCGTTATACGTCCCGCAGGTGGGGATCATCAACCCCAGCGAAATGTCGCCGACCAACTCCATCGAGGCCGCCATCTGGGTGGCGCTCGGCGGGCGCGGCACCCTGATCGGCCCGGTGCTTGGCGCCGGGCTGGTTAATGGCGCGAAAAGCATTTTCACCGTGGCGATGCCGGAGTACTGGCAGCTGTTTCTCGGCCTCATGTTCATCATCGTGACCCTGTTTCTACCCCGCGGGGTGATGGGTCTGCTGCGTCGAGGAGACCGCTAATGCAACCGGATGAAGGACTGTTTACCCGCCAGCTGCCCGGAGATCGCTTCCGTGCGCAAACCGACCCGGTACTGCAGCTGGAGAACATTAACGTCAGCTTTGACGGTTTCCGGGCGCTGACGGATCTGTCGCTGGCGATAGGCGTCGGCGAGCTGCGCTGCGTGATCGGCCCCAACGGCGCGGGCAAGACCACCCTGATGGACGTGATCACCGGTAAAACCCGGCCGCAGAGCGGCAAAGCGATCTATGACCAGTCGGTGGATCTGACTACTCTCGACCCGGTGGCCATCGCCCGCCAGGGTATCGGGCGCAAGTTTCAAAAGCCGACGGTCTTCGAAGCGCTGACGGTGGCGGAAAATCTCGCCCTGGCGATGAAGGGGGATAAATCGGTGTGGGCCAGCCTGCGCGCCCGGCTGAGCAGCGAACAGGACGATCGGCTGAATGAGGTGCTGCGCCTGCTGCGCCTCGACGGCGAACGCTACCGCCAGGCGGGTCTGCTGTCCCATGGCCAGAAACAGTTTCTTGAGATCGGCATGCTGCTGGTGCAGGAGCCGCATCTGCTGCTGCTTGATGAGCCAGCGGCCGGCATGACCGATGCGGAAACCGAATATACCGCGGAGCTGTTTCGCACGCTGGCCGGACAGCACTCCCTGATGGTGGTGGAGCACGACATGGGGTTTGTCGAGACCATCGCCGACCGGGTGACGGTCCTGCATCAGGGCCAGGTGCTGGCGGAGGGGTCGCTGCGGGAGGTGCAGGCCAATGAGCAGGTCATTGAAGTTTATCTGGGACGTTAAGGAGCGCCAATGTTACAGGTGAGTCAGTTACATCAGTACTACGGCGGGAGCCACATCTTGCGCGGGGTGGATTTTACCGCCCGTCAGGGCGAGGTCACCTGCCTGCTGGGGCGCAACGGCGTCGGTAAGACCACCCTGCTGAAATGTCTGATGGGGCTTATTCCGGCGCGCAGCGGCGAGGTGCGCTGGCAGGATCAGAACATCACCCATCGCAAACCGCACCAGCGGGTGCAGGCCGGGGTGGCCTACGTCCCCCAGGGACGCGAGATTTTTCCCCGCCTGACGGTGGAAGAAAACCTGCTGATGGGGCTGTCGCGCTTTCCCGCCCGCGAGGCGCAGCAGGTGCCGGAGGAGATTTACCAGCTTTTCCCGGTGCTTAAGACCATGAGACAGCGGCGGGGCGGTGACTTATCCGGCGGTCAGCAGCAGCAGCTGGCGATCGGCCGCGCGCTGGCCAGCCGTCCGCAGCTGCTGATCCTCGATGAGCCCACCGAGGGGATCCAGCCCTCGGTCATCAAAGAGATTGGCGAGGTGATCCGTCAGCTGGCGAGCCGCGGGGATATGGCTATCCTGCTGGTGGAGCAATTCTATGACTTTGCCGCCGGGCTGGCGGACCACTACCTGGTGATGTCGCGCGGCGCCATCGTCCAGCAGGGAAAGGGCGGAGATATGGAAACCGACGGCGTGCGCGCCCTGGTGACTATCTGATCGGGCCGGCGGCGCGCGCCGCCGGTTTCCAGGCTATTTACGCAGCAGCCGCTGCAGGCGCGCCTGGCGCCAGTTTTTGATCCATTCGCCAAAGACGAACAGACGTAATCCTCTCACCACCAGCAGAGCGCCCCAGATCAGGGCGACCCAGCCGGACCAGTAGTCCTGCGGGTTCGTGTACCGGTTGAACACCGCCAGCAGCACGCAGACCACCAGCGCCACCGACAGCGAACGAAAAAAGCGACTCTCCTGCTGCACCCGGGCTTTCGCTTCCTCTATACGCAGATCCAGCGAAGCTTGCTGACCCGGCGCGCCCTCCCGCGAGGCTTCGCCGCCGATCTCGGCCACCGTCACCTCAAAGACCGCGGCGAGGGCGCTGAGGGTCTCCAGCCCCGGGCGTTCGCCATTCTCAATGCGCTGGATCGTGCGGACGCTGAGCCCCGCCATTTCGGCCAGCTGTTCCTGGGACCAGGCGCGCTGCAGCCGTAATTGTTTGACCTGATTGATGCTGTTCATATTCATATGCTCCATGACGTTCTGCGGATGTAAACCTGTGATGGAGTATGGAAAAGCGGGCCGCCAGCCACCACGACAGCGACCCGACAACGGCCCGACAGTAACCTGACAGCCGCATGTCAGCTGGCGTCAGGCCCTGGCCAGCGGAGAATCCGGCTGCCAGGGACGGGCATTGATCCCCCGGAAAATCATCAGCCAGGCGGCGACAATAGCCACGATAAGAATGACAAACAGCGACCAGTGCGGCAGATGGGTGAGGATCAACCCGGTGAACATCGGGTTGAAGGCCGCGCCCAGCCATCCCAGCGACTGAGCGGAGAAGTAGCTGGCCTTCATTCCCGGCGGGGCGATATGGTCAATCAGCATATACTCGCCGGGGGCATAAATCACCTCGCCAAGGGTGAAGATCGCCGCCGAGATCCCCCACGCCCACAGGCTGGCGCCGGAGAACATAAAGCCCACGAGGCCGATCACAAAGCAGACGGTACCGAAGGTCATCAGCGGGCGGATATTTCTCGCGCTCAGCCGCCGGCCAACGGCGTACTGCAGGGCGACGACCACCGCGGCGTTAACCGGTAGCACCACGGCCACGACTTTCTCGGCGAAGTCGCTGCTGGCGACCACCAGCACGTACTGCGAGATACAGGAGGCGAAGGCGCCGCCGACGAAGGAGGCCAGCAGCCCGGAACAGGTAAACCACAGCAGCGCGCGGTCTCGCAGCAGCACCGAAGGCGTCCAGGCGGCAGCTCCCGGCTGGGCGGCGGCGGCCCCATCCCGCTGGAGAAATAGCTGAATAAACACCAGCGGGAAGGCGGCGCAGGCCGCCGCCAGCCAGAAGGGCAGATTAATGCTGTGCATCACCAGCAGCGTGCCGATAGGCGGCCCGACGGTCCAGCCGATGTTGAGGATGGTGTAGTTCAGCGAGAAGATGCGCGCTTTTTTCTCCGCCGTCAGCCGGTCGGCGAACCAGGCTTTCAGCACGGTGGAAAAGACCGAATAGGCGCAGTTGATCAGCGCAAAGAAGATCACCACCAGGGTCGCGTTATTGACCAGCGGTATCGCGCTGAAACCGAGGATAAATACCAGCACTGACCACACCATATAGCGCTTTTTGTCGAACTTGTCCGCGAGGATGCCAAAGCCCATGCTGAACAGCACGCCGACCACCAGGGCCAGCGACAGGGCGTAGCCGATCACATCCACCTCCAGCTGATAGCGTCGGGTGAGGTAGATGGTCATAAACGGCAGTGTGGCCCCGCGGCCGATAGTCAACAGTAACGACGATGCCAGCAGCGCGATGGTGGAGCGCCGGAGTGTGGTGATCATGATTTCCTTGCCTGTCATGTTGTTATAATTTTATGTCTTCGATCACAAATAACACGGTCATCACGCCTTGTACAGGTCGCCCCGGTCGCGATCGGCACTTCTGAACCTGCCAAAAATAATGATCTATCCTGGCGGCCGCTTTTTCGCTACTTTGATTTTGTTCACAAAAATTCTAATAACGACAGAGGCAGGGGTATGACGAGGAAAGATGGACTGCTGGCGCTGCTGGTAGTGGTGGTGTGGGGGCTTAACTTCGTGGTGATTAAGCTGGGATTGCACAATATGCCGCCGCTGATGCTGGCGGGCCTGCGCTTTATGCTGGTGGCCTTCCCGGCGCTGCTGTTTGTCGCCCGGCCAGCCATTCCGCTGCGCCTGCTGTTGGGCTATGGCCTGACCATTAGCTTTGGCCAGTTTGCCTTTCTGTTCTGCGCTATCGGCCTGGGCATGCCGGCGGGGCTGGCGTCGCTGGTTCTGCAGGCGCAAGCCTTCTTTACCATCATCCTCGGCGCCTTCGTCTTTGGCGAACGCCTGCAGGGCAAGCAGCTGGCGGGGATCGCTCTGGCGATCTTCGGCGTGCTGGTGCTGGTGGAGGGGAGCCTCGGAGGGGAACATGTCCCGCTGGTGGGCTTTATGCTGACCCTGGCGGCGGCGCTCAGCTGGGCCTGCGGCAATATTTTCAACAAAAAAATCATGTCCCAGGCGACCCGGCCGCCGATCATGTCGCTGGTGGTGTGGAGCGCATTGATCCCGGTGCTGCCGTTTATGCTCGCCTCGTGGCTGATCGATGGCCCGCAGTTGATGCTGGCGAGTCTGCGCCAGATCGATGTGCTGACGGTTCTCTCGCTGCTTTACCTGGCGTTTATCGCCACTATTGTCGGCTACGGTATCTGGGGCTCGCTGCTGGGGCGGTATGAAACCTGGCGGGTGGCGCCGCTGTCGCTGCTGGTGCCGGTGGTGGGGATGGCCAGCGCCGCGCTGCTGCTGGGAGAGACGCTGAGCGGACTGCAGCTCGCCGGGGCGGCGCTGATCATGGCCGGGCTCTATATCAACGTTTTCGGTCTGCGTCTGGTGCGGCCGGGCATGGCGCGCGGGTAAAAAAAAGCCCCGGAGACGGGGCTATACACAAGTATGCGTGTAATGGCATCACAGGTCGTGCTGCTGGTAGTACGGCACGCCAAGTTCGTCAGATTTATCATTGCCGGCCGCCATATGATTGAAATCAAACGGCGAGTCGTTATGTTCCGAAGGGATAATCATTGTGTCACGCTGGTTTTGCCGCACCGGCGTGGTGGTTTGCTCCGCATAGCTGAAGCTGGATGCCAGCGACAGAACGACGATGGCTGCGGCAGCGAATAGTTTCATGATTTCCTCAATACGTCTTTAATAATGCAGGCGATTAACAACAGTTATTTAGCGGATGCAGATAGCGGGATTCGCCAGGTACATTCGTTATGCGATATTTGTGGGGCGGAACATCGAAATAGTTTTTAAACGTTCGCGTCAGGGTCTGCTGCGATTCGAAACCGTAGCGTTCCGCCAGGTACAGGATTGGTTCATTGCTCTGCTTGAGCTTTTGCGCAATCTCCGTCAGCTTACGGCTGCGGATGTACTGGCCGAGGGAATGGCCGGTCTCTTTCTTAAACATACGTTGCAGGTGCCACTTGGAGTAACCTGAGCGCTCAGACACTTTTTCCAGCGACAGGGGCGATTCCAGGTTATCCTCGATCCACGACAAAATACTATGGATAGTGATGGCGTCATTATTACGTCTGGACATCATCTTACCTCTTCTTATTTTTACGGCAGGACCTTCTTGAGGAGTTGCTCAAGCATGGCGACTTCGTCCGCCGACAGATTTTTTGTTAACTCCTGGTGTAACTTCTGACCCACAACCTGATGACACTGCTCGCAAAGGGCTGCGCCGTCTGGCGTCAACTGCACCAGCACGCCGCGCTTGTCAGCGGGGTTGGGTAACCGTTCAATCCAGCCTTTACACGCCAGGCGGTCGAGCATACGCGTCATCGCGCCCGGGTCGACGGAAAGCACGGTTTTCAGCTCAACGGGGGTAATACATACCTCGCAACGAATGGAACAGAGCACCCGGAACTGGGTCGCGGTAATATCCATGGGTGAGAGGTAGTCATTGAGCAGGCGATCTTTTTTCTGGTTAACCATCTGGATCAAGCGGCCCAGCGGGATCATCTCGTTGAACAGGTCGCTGGTACTTTTCATGATGGTTGCCCAGGCAATGATTTAGTTGCGAGTGATACTATTGCCCAGGCAATCATAAGTCAACATTATGAATTGGCCGATGCCACGATTTGCTAAAACAAGAAAATTCGACACGGGTCACTGTTTGTGAATTTTCTAACGCTTGTTAATTTTTGGCGAAGGTGATTTATCAGCAGGCTGGCGTTGGAATTGTTGAAGCCGGTATACTCACGGCGTGAAACCATCCTTAAAAAATGAATATTTACGGGACTTTTTTTAACTATGTTTGATTTGTTTAAAGCGATAGGGCTCGGCCTGGCGGTGCTGTTACCGCTGGCGAATCCGCTGACTACCGTGGCGCTGTTCCTTGGCCTGGCGGGCAATATGAACAACGCCGAGCGGAACAAACAGGCGTTGATGGCTTCGGTGTATGTCTTCGCCATCCTGATGGTGTCGTGGTATGCCGGCCAGGTGGTGATGAATACATTCGGCATATCAATACCTGGGCTGCGTATCGCCGGGGGGTTGATTGTGGCCTTTATCGGTTTCCGCATGCTGTTCCCCCAGCAAAAAGCCCACGATTCGATGGAAGCGAAGATCAAATCGGAAGAGCTACAGGATGAGCCAACCGCCAATATCGCCTTTGTGCCGCTGGCGATGCCAAGCACCGCCGGTCCGGGCACCATCGCGATGATCATCAGTTCCGCCTCAACCGTGAAGCACGGCGTGGACTTCCCGGAGTGGGTGGTGCTGGCGGCGCCGCCGATTATCTTTGCCCTGTTGGCGATCATTCTCTGGGGTTGCCTGCGCAGTTCGGGGGCGATTATGCGTCTGGTAGGCAAAGGCGGCATTGAGGCCATTTCGCGGTTGATGGGCTTCCTGCTGGTCTGCATGGGCGTGCAGTTCATTATTAACGGCGTGCTGGAGATCATTTCGACCTGGCATCCCTGACCGCGGTGATGCGCAGAGAGACAAAAGCCCGCCGGAGCGATACCGACGGGCTTTTTTTTGCGGCTCAATCAAGAGTGGTGCGGCTGGTGCTCTTCCAGCGATACCGGCCAGCGACGGAAGATCAGCAGGGCCCAGATCAGGCCTGCCAGCGCCGGGATGGCGCCGATGTAGCCGATGGAGGCCATAGAGAGGTGCAGACTCACCTGGCTGCCTACCAGCGCGCCGGCGCCAATACCGATGTTAAAGATGCCCGAGAACAGCGACATGGCGACGTCGGTGGCGTCCGGGGCGGAGGCCAGCACTTTCACCTGCATGCCGAGACCGATAATCATGATCGCCACCCCCCAGAAGATGCTGAGCAGCATCAGGTGGTGCGGGTTATGCGAGGCCGGCAAAAGCAGCAGCAGACAGGCCAGCAGCAGGCCGATGGCGAGGCTTATCAGCCCCGAAGCGTGCTGGTTACCGAGCTTGCCGAACAGAATGCTGCCAATAATCCCGGCCCCACCGAGGATCAGCAGCAGTACGGTGGCAAAATTGCCGCTCAGACCCGCCACCGTCTGGACGAAGGGTTCGATATAGCTGTAGGCGGTATAATGGGCGGTCACCACCACCACGGTCAGAATGTACACGCTGACCAGCGCCGGGCGACGGAACAGCACCGGCAGGCTTTTCAGCGAGCCTGAGTGTTCGCTCGGCAGCGTCGGCAGCAGTTTCACCAGGCAGGCCAGAGTGGCTAAGGCGCCGAGGCCGATCGCCAGGAAGGTCATCCGCCAGCCAAAATACTGGCCGATGATGCGGCCGATCGGAATGCCAAACACCATCGCCAGCGCGGTACCGGTGGCGATCAGGCTCAGCGCCTGCGCCCGTTTGCCCGGGGGCGCCATGCGGATGGCCAGCGCCGACGTTATCGACCAGAACACCGCATGGGCGAAGGCGATGCCGATGCGGCTGATGACCAGCACGTCAAAATTCCATGCAAAGAACGACAGCACATGGCTGGCGATAAACAGAATAAACAGGCCGATGAGCAACCGCCGACGCTCCACTTTGCTGGTCAGCAGCATAAACGGCAGCGACATTAACGCCACCACCCATGCGTAGATGGTCAGCATCATGCCCACCTGGGCGGTTTCCATGCCGAAGCTGTCGGCAATATCCGACAGCAGACCGACCGGGGCAAATTCTGTGGTGTTAAAAATAAACGCGGCGATGGCCAACGTCACGACACGTAGCCACGCTACCTTGCGTGAGACCGTATTCGTAGTCATAAGCTCTGGACTGGTGATTCAGGGGAAGATGTGACGCTGATCTTAAAACGTTTGCTGGCGAAAAGACAATCATTTTGTGATCTGTATCTCATTTCACTGCAAACGGCCAGGTGCGGTTAAGCAATTAATTTTGCTATGGATAGTGTCAGGGGGGCGCTTTTATGTCATGTTGAAGGAAAGTAAAAAAAGTAAGGACAGTGTATGCAGGAAATACAATTTTATCTGGTCGATGCTTTCAGCGATAAAAACTTCGGCGGCAATGCCGCGGCCGTTTGCCCCCTCAGCGAGTGGTTAGCCGACGATGTGCTGCTGAAAATGGCCCAACAGCATAACCAGTCCGAAACGGCGTTCTTCGTCCGCACCGACGAAGGCTATGAGCTGCGCTGGTTTACCACCCTTGGCGAGATCAACCTCTGCGGCCACGCCACCCTGGCGACGGCGCACGTTATTTTTGAATATCTCGACCATCCCTCGGCGACGATTACCTTTAGCACCCGTTTTGTCGGCGACCTGCGGGTGACCCGCAGCGGCGACTGGCTGACGCTCGACTTCCCGGCGTGGACGACCACCCCGGTGGCCAATCCGCCGGCGGACCTGCTGGCCGGGCTGGGCCTCGAGGCGGCCGTCGAGGTACGGGAAGGGCGCGATTATCTGGTGCTGCTGGCGGATCGCCGGCAGGTTGAAGCGGTGCAACCGGACATGGCGCGCCTGCAGACGCTCGGCAAAATGATCTGCGTGAGCGCGCCGGATGAGGAATATGACTTTGTCAGCCGCTTCTTCTGCCCGGGAGAAGGGGTGCCGGAGGATCCGGTGACCGGCTCCGCCCACAGCATGCTGATCCCCTGGTGGGGCGACAAACTGGGGAAAACCACCATGATGGCGCGCCAGGTCTCCGCCCGCGGCGGGGATCTGCGCTGCCAGTGGCAGGGCGACCGGGTGCTGATCGGCGGCCAGGCCACCACCTATCTGCGCGGGACTGTCTATTTACGTTAATCCTCACCGCCGCGTCGTTCCGTTGTCCGGGGACGGCGCGGCGTGCGTCATCAGGCAAGGGAGGCGCCACCGCACATCACCAGCTCCTGTCCGGTCATCGCCGATGCGCCCTCACTCAATAACCAGCTTATCAGCGAGACCACCTCCTGCGGGGTAATGAGCCGCCCCAGCGGCGGCAGCCGCGGCGGAGAGCTTTCCCTGCCAGGCTGATGGAGCATCGGCGTATCGGTTGCCCCGGGCGCCACCACGTTGACCGTCACCCCAGCGGGCGCCAGCTCTGCCGCCCAGCTTCTGGCAAGGGCGACCAGCGCGGCTTTGGTGGCCGTATACTGGGAACGACCCGCTGCGCCTCGTGATGTACGGCTTCCCAGCAGAACAATCCTCCCGCCCGGCTCCATGGCCGGGGCGAAGTGATTGACCAGCGTTTGTGCCGCGTCGACATGTAAACGCCACAGCGACTCGCCGCGCAGTGGATCAAGATTGCCCAGGGGCGCGGCGGTCATCGAACCCGCGGCGTGGAAGATGGCCTGAGGAGGCTCAATCTGTTCCAGCGCCGCCAGCAGCGCGCTGCGTTGGCTGACATCGACCTCCAGATGGCGAAAGTTCGGCTGTGAGAAGGGCGGCAGCGAACGGCTCATGCCGACCACCTGCCAGCCGTCCTCCAGCAATTGCCTCACCACCGCGGCGCCGATTCCGGAACTGGCCCCGGTGACTATGGCCCGCTTCATTGCGCCTCCAGCATCGCTGTCGGTATCTTGAATACCGCCTTTCTGACCGGCGCTGGCGTCGAAACCGCACACAGCGCCTGGTGCGGTTCGCCGGGGTAAAAGACCGCGAAGTCGCCGGGACGCAGCAGAATAGAGACACTCTCCGGGGCCGGCTGACAGAGATAGAGGTCGGGCTTAAGCTCATTATCCTGCGGGCGCATCACGGCAGCCATGCCCGCCTGGATCCGCTCTTCGCCGGCCAGGATGACCTGTATATCCGCCCACTGGCGATGATATTCCGTATGCCGCTCGGCCGCAGGCTGGGTTTGCGCCACGCCGAGGGTGCAGAACCACGGCGCGCCGTCGGGCTGGAAGCGGCCATCCTCTCTGGCGCTCAGGGCGGCCAGCGAACAGGCCTCGCTGCTCAAAAGCTGCTTTAACGCCGGCGGCAGACCAGCCTGGTGCAGCGCCTGCAGGGTACCGATAATCATGCGCTTTCTCCTTTCACCCACTGTGGCGAAACGCGAACATACTTGATCGCCTGACGGTACCAGGTGTAGGCGATATGCAAATTACCGTCTGCTCCCTGTTTGATGCTGGGGTAGGAGAACTCCCGGTTCAGCTTCTGCTCCGAATTATTGGTCATGCAGTAGCCGTCGCCCTCGTCAAGATTACGCAGCCACGGCCAGCTTTTGCCGCCGTCAGGCGAGATCGCCACCGTCATCGGCGCGCGGGGCGCGCCCCAGAAGGCGCTTTTTCCGGTTGTTTCCGGCTCCTTACGGCCATCGTCATCCGCAATTTCATCGTACAGTGAGGCTCGGCGTTCGGTGGCCCCGGCGGCGCTCATATTATTAAACACCAGCGCCAGTTCGCCATTGTCGAGAGTCGTCGCCTGAATGGACGAGTTGTTGTTCGGCAGCGTCGTTGGCACCGGCGCAGACCAGCTTTCACCCTGGTCGCTGGAGCGGCTGAACCAGATGTGATCCGCCCAGCGACTGCGAAAGAAGGCCGCCAGTCCGCCGTCGGGATGCGCGGTGATGCTCATATGGACGCAGCCAAGACTCTCCGGGACCGCCACGTCGCGCCAGCTTCTGCCGCCGTCGGAGGAGATCTTCACCGCGCTGACGTCATTATTACCCACCCATTTCTCGCCGGGTGCAGTGCGGCAGTAAAACACCGGCAGCAGCCAGCTGCCGTCAGGCATGACGCTAATCGGCTGGCGAATAAAGGTACCGGGCTGATCCAACAGGGTGTCGATGGGTCCCCAGCTTTGCCCGCCGTCGTGTGACTGGCGGTAGCGCACAATGGCGGTATCCTGGTTGCCGGCGAATTGCGCCGTCCATAACAGCCACACTACCTGGTCCGGCGCCTGAAACAGCACCGGATTTTGTTCCGAGCGGTCAGGATCGTCGGAGAGCTTAACCGCTTCGCTCCAGCGATCGCTGCCGGGGGCTAACCGCGAACCCCAGATCGAAATGTCGGCTTTCCCCTCCTGGGAGCCGCCGAACCAGACGCACATCAGGCTGCCATCATCCAGCTGAAGCAGGTTGGCGGCATGATTTTGCGGGCAGGCGCTGGGGAGCATCGCCCATGCGATATGTTCATCTTGCTGGTGCTGGCGAATGACGCCGTCGAAAGAAGGAATTGCGGACATGTTTTAGACTCCACGTTGCTCAACAGGGGCAGGGGATGATTGTGATTTATTCGGGATCAGGCGATCGATGACCATAATGATCGCCGGGGTCGCCAGGGCGACATACATGTTATTGATGCCGAACGGATCGCCAAGTAAATACCAGACGGAGGTCACCACGCAGGCGCCGATCAGACCGGCATTGGCGCCGCGGGTGCTCCTGAAGAAGGGGGCATAGAAGGCGATGACCGCCACTACGGTAATGGACAGGCGGATGGCGCGGGTGAAGAAGGAGAGTTTCAGCACTTCCGGCACCAGCAGCACAAAGATCAGCGGCAGGAAGCCGATAATTAACGATGCCCAGCGCGTGGCTCTGAACTCCTGGTCCGGAGTTGGGTTACGCCATGGTACGTAGAAATCTTTCACCACCAGCGAGGCAATGGCCAGAGCAACGGTACTTACGCTGACGAATATCGAGGCCACAAGTGACGTTGTCACGAGTCCCGCCAGCCAGGGATTCATGTCCTGCAGAAATACCGGCAGGGCGTACAGGCTGTTGATTTCCGGATGCAGATACTTCGCCGCCACGCCGATGATGGCGATGGCAAGGGCGATGGGCAGGCAGAAAAAGAAGGCGATCCACGTGGAGCGCTTTGCTGACCGGACGTCTTTGGTGGAGCTGATCGCCTGGATAACAAACTGGGTGCAGAAGATGGAGCCGATAGTGCCGATAAGCCAGGCGAAGATAGTGCCAGCGCCAATGTTGCCATCCCACGTCCAGTAGTAATCCGGCATCTTCGCAATCATCGGCGTGAAGCCGCCGGTTTTGGACAGAGCAAAACCCAGAATGATCAACAGACCAGCGTATTTTAACGCGCTGTGTAACATGGTGACCCAGGCGACGCCTTTCATGCCGCCGAAGGCGAAATAGAAGGTACTGACGATGGCGGTAATAAAGGCGGCCACGGGTAAGTTGACTTTTAAGACGGTGGAAATAGCCGCGGCGCCGCTGACGTAGTTGCCCACGTTAACCAGCAACAGCGCATAAATCATGATCAGGGAGATAATATTTTTGGTACTGGTGCCATATTTCTCAGCGATAGCCCCGGATATGGTGATTTTCCCGGTGTTATAGATGCGCTTTACCAGAATCAAACCGAACAGCGGGAAGCCGATGGCCGCCCCCAGCACGGACCATGAGGCGGCAATTCCGCTCTCAAAGGCGGCCTGAGCGGTACCGATGGTTGATTTGGCGCCAATATATTCCGACATCAGTAATATACCGACAATAAAGGCCGGCATGGCGCGCGAGCCTTCCATAAAATCCCCGGAATTCTTACTACGAATACGGAATGTCAGCCAGGTGGTAAACAGAATATAGGCAATGACAATGCCGACAATAATAAAGGTATCTTCAGCGGTAAAATGATTCATCTTAGCCTCTCTCTGGGCGTACGAATCCTGGGTACGGCGGTACCCGGTCTGTTTTATTTACGAAACGCAGCGGGTATTACGCTAAATAACGGGCAATGATGCCGCGTATTTCCTGCAGCTGCTGGTCACTAAACTGCACCGCGTAGCGGCTGTCGCCCACCTCATGGCCCATCAGCTGCAGCGCTTTTTTCACCGCCGCAGGTGAGAACGCTACCTTGTACAGGTCGGTGCGCAGGCCCGTTACCCGCTCCTGCGCCTGGCGCGATCCGGCGATATCTCCAGCATGGAACAGCGACCAGATAGCGTTGATCTCGGCAGGCGCGACGTTGGCAAGCCCCGAGATGCAGGCTGAGCAGCCGTCGACAAACCCCTGATGGATAAGCGAGTCCGGGCCGTTGAGAACGTCGAAACCGTCAATGTCGCGTACCGCGTCAAGAAAGCCTCTCAGACTGTCGTAGCTGCCAGCGCTATCCTTGATGCCAATGATATTGTCGTGCTGCGCCAGCTTACGCGCTGTCTCCGGCGCAAGGGTGTTACCGGTGCGGGCGGGAATGTTGTAAAGAAAGAGCGGGACGCTCAGCGCGTCGGCGATCGCCGTATAGTGGTTTATCAGCTCTTCCTGCTTCAGGGGCACGAACCACGGGGTAATGGCCGATACCGCGTCAACCCCGAGGCGGGCGATCTGCTGGCCAAGCCGGCGGGTCTCCCGCGTGGAAACCTCCCCGATGTGGGCTACCACCGGCGCGCGACCGGCGGCCGCCTCCACGCAGGTTCTGGCGACGGCGATCTTCTCTTCCTCATTGAGGACAAAAAACTCGCCGTTGGTGCCGCCGCAGAATATGCCGTTGCCCGCGGCGATCTGGCGCTGCACCTGATGCTGCAGCGCTGGCAGGTTAAGGGCTCCCTCGGTGGTAAAGGGGGTAACGATGGCGGTGAGTACGCCGCTAATGGCTCTCCTCATTTGATTTTCTCCTGTTAGGCATGTTCCGGAAACAGCGTCTGGTAGATAGCCGCGATCTCTTCACGGCTGACGCTGCAGGGGGCGTTATTCATCAGGCGTTTAACGTTCTGCGCCGCCGCGCTGAGGGCGGGGATGCTGTCTGCGGGAACGCCGAGCGCGGCGAGGTTATCGGGCAGCGGTAAGCGTTTGACCAGCGCCGCCAGCCATGCCACCAGCGCATGGGATTTCTCTTCCTCGCTGAGGGTGAGGTCCGCGTCGGGGATCAGATCCCAGACCTGAGCGAACTTCGCCACCGCGTGGGGGCGGACCACCCGCATGCAGGGCGCCAGCAGAATGGCGTTGGCCACCCCGTGCGGCAGGTGCCAGGTGCCGCCGAGCGGATAGGAGAGCGCATGCACCAGATGGGTGCCGGCATAGTTGATCGCCGCGCCGCCGTACCACGAGGCCCAGAGCATCTCCAGCTTCGCCGTCAGATCCTGCGGCTGATCCACCGAGCGTTCGATATGACGCACCAGCTTGTGTAAACCGATTAACGCCGCGTTATCGCTTATCGGGTTGGCCACGGTGGAGGTGAAACACTCCAGCAGATGGCACAGAGCATCGATCCCGGTCGAGGCTGCGATGCTGGCCGGCATGCTGGTGGTCAGCTCCGGCAGCAGGGCGACGTAGTCCGGGAGCAGCACCGGGGAGATGATCCCCACTTTGGTCTGCTGCTCGGGGATCGCCAGAATAGCGTTCGGCGTTGCTTCGGAGCCGGTCCCGGCGGTGGCAGGGATCAGCAGAGAGCATAGCCGTCGTTGCGGCTGTTCACCCGCCAGCAGGGCCGTCAGAGTGGGGGCTTGCGGATGCAGCAGCACCGACAGCAGTTTCGCCACGTCCAGCACGCTCCCACCGCCAATGCCGACGACCATCTGCGGTTGAGAAGCGCCCAGCTGGCTGACGATCTCCGCCACATCCTGATGACTGGGCTCGGCAGGCACACTGTTAATGACCTCAACCTGGCGCCCGTCAGCCGCCAGCAGACGCTGGATCGCCCGGGTCGCCTCCAGCGCCCCGACGTTCTGGTCGGTCACCAGCAGGATACGGGTTTTATCTGCCAGCAGCGGGAGCAGGGCCGATGAGGCGCCAGCCCCGCTGATGATCGTGCTGTGTATCGTCGCCACGCGTTTCTCCTTGGTAGTGGTTGATTGAATTCAATCATTCACGAGTCGTTCTACTCGTCTGGTGGGGAAAAGTTATAATTTATACGGCGGTTTAATAACTTGAGCTTGCTCACATTTAATCAAATATGATTGAATATAATCAAATTCAGGTTTGCAACGTTTACAACGACCACAAGGCAGGACAATGAAAGACGGCAATAACAGCGTGCTGGTGCTGGCAGATGACTTTACCGGAGCCAATGACGCCGGGGTCAGCCTGGCGGAGGCGGGCATGTCGGTAGAAGTGGCATTCTCCGCCGGGCAGGCGTCATCCGCCCGGGCGTTAATACTCAACAGCGACAGCCGGGCGATGACCGCCGGTGCGGCCGCCGACAAGGTCACCGCTCTGCTGCGCGGCGCGGCGCGATTCGCCCCGCGCTGGCAGATAAAGAAGATCGACTCCACGCTGCGCGGCAACCCCGGCGCCGAACTGGAAGCGATGATGACGGCGCAGGGCTGCCGGGTGGCGGTTGTGGCGCCGGCTTACCCGGCGGCCGGGCGGCATACCCGGGACGGACGCTGCTATGTACACGGGATACCCCTCGATCACACCGAATTTGCCAGCGATCCGAAGACGCCGGTTAGCCGGGCGGATATTGCCGGCATTCTCGCCATGCAGAGCCGGCTGCCGAGCCGGTCGCTGAGCGCCGCCCAGCTTCCGGGAGCGTTAGCGACGGCGGGCGAAGCGAGGCAGGTACTGATTATCGACGCCTGGGAAGACAGCCATCTGGACCAGGTGATTGACGCCGTCGCTCCTCATGCGCAGGAGACCCTGCTGGTCGGCTCGGCAGGCCTTTGCGAGGCGCTGGCGCGCCGCCTGCGCCGCAGCGAGCAGGGGCCGCTGCTGGCGGTGGTCGGCTCGATGAGCGAGATGGCGCAGCGCCAGGTCGCGGCGCTGCAGGCTCATTCCCGAGTGAGAAAGATCGAAATTGATGTCGAACAGGCCTTTAGCGGATCGCCGAAGGAGGAAGCCTCGCGGATCGCCGAGGTGCTGCGTGAGGGTGATCACTGCGTGGTGACCACCCGCCCGAATAACGCCGTCCGGCACGGGATTGAAGCTCAGTGCCGCGAACGCGGTCTCAGCCGTGCGGCCTACGGGGAGCACATCTGCGCCTGGCTTGCCGACGTTACGGCACAGGCGGTGGCGCTGTGCCCCCCTGGCGCGCTGTATCTCTCCGGTGGCGATGTGGCCATCGCCGTGGCTCAGGCGCTCGGCGCCAGCGGTTTTCAGATCCGCGGCCGGGTCGCGGAGTGCGTCCCATACGGATACTTCCTCGGCGGCCGCTGGTCGCGGCCGGTGATGACTAAAGCCGGAGGATTCGGCACCGACACCACGCTATTACATGTTGTGAATTTTATTGAGGAGAAACTGAGTGTCTAACATCATTGCAGTCACAATGGGCGACCCGGCAGGGATTGGTCCGGAGATTATTATCAAATCCCTCGCCGAAGGGGCGCTGAGCGGCGCGCCGGTGGTGGTGGTGGGCTGCGCGCAGACGCTGCGGCGTATCCTGGCGTTGAACATCACCCCGCGGGCGGAGCTGCGCATCATTGACCATCCCGCCGAGGCAAGCTTTGCCCCGGCGACGATTAACGTCATCGATGAGCCGCTCAGCGACCCGCAGGGGCTGCGTCCTGGCGAAGTGCAGGCCCAGGCCGGGGATCTGGCGTTTCGCTGCATTAAGCGGGCGACCCGCCTCGCGCTGGAGGGCGCCGTCGCGGCCATCGCCACCGCGCCGTTGAATAAAGAGGCGCTGCATCTGGCGGGGCATGCTTTTCCCGGCCATACGGAACTGTTGGCCCACCTGACGCAAACTACCGATTACGCCATGGTGCTGTATACCGAAAAGCTTAAGGTTATCCATATCACCACCCATATCGCCCTGCGCCAGTTCCTTGACACCCTCAACCAGCCGCGGATTGAAACAGTGATCGGCGTGGCGGATCGCTTTCTGCGCCGGGTCGGCTATCAGCGTCCGCGCATTGCGGTCGCCGGCGTGAACCCGCACGCCGGGGAGAACGGCCTGTTTGGCGATGAAGAGATCCGCATCGTCGCCCCCGCGGTTGCCGCCATGCGGGAGCAGGGAGTGGAGGTAACCGGCCCCTGTCCGCCGGACACGGTGTTTATGCAGTGTCATGAGGGGATGTACGACATGGTCGTGGCGATGTATCACGACCAGGGGCATATTCCGCTGAAGCTGCTGGGATTCTATGATGGGGTCAATATCACCGCCGGGCTGCCGTTTATCCGCACCTCTGCGGATCATGGCACCGCGTTTGATATTGCCTGGACAGGTAAAGCGAAGTCTGAGAGCATGGCAACCTCCATTGAGCTCGCCATGCACATCGCGCAGGAATAACATGAAGGGATATAACCGGTTAGAGCAGATTATGGACTTCCTGAAAAGCCATAATCTGGTGACAGTCGACCAGCTGGTGGCGGCGACCAACGCCTCGCCAGCCACCATTCGCCGCGACCTGATCAAACTCGATCAGGAAGGGGTGATCAGCCGCACGCATGGCGGGGTGACGTTGAACCGGTTTATTCCTGCCCAGCCGACGACGCTGGAGAAAGCCCAGCGCAGCCCGCTGGAAAAGCAGGCGATCGCCAGCGCGGCGGCAGCGCTGGTGAAAGCCGGCGACGCCATTGTGCTTGATGCCGGCACCACCATGATTGAACTGGCGCGGCAGATCACCCATCTGCCGCTGCGGGTGATCACCAGCGATTTACATATCGCCCTGTTTTTGTCGGAATTTAAGCAGATTGAAGTGACGATTATCGGCGGGCGCATCGATGACAGCAGCCAGTCGTGCATCGGCGATCACGGCCGCCGCCTGCTGCAGACCATCTGGCCCGATCTCGCCTTCGTCAGCTGCAACGGCTGGGACCTTGAGAAAGGGATCACCGCCCCGACGGAGGAGAAGGCCGCCCTGAAACGCGATCTGATGGCCAATGCCCGCCGGCGCATTCTGCTGGCGGACAGCTCCAAATACGGCGCCTGGTCACTCTTCAACATTGCCCCGCTGGAGTCGTTGACCGATATCGTCACCGACGGCCACCTGCCGGAAGCGACCCGCGAGGCGCTGGTGACCCTTTCCCCTCAGCTAATCATTGCCGACTGATCCAGACGCGGCCGTCTGCCGTCAGGGCAGACGCGCGATATTGGCTTTGATCACCGCAACCGACTGGCTGAACTTCGCCTGTTCTTCGCCGGCCAGTCGCAGTTCGATAAACTGCTCCACGCCCCCCTGGGCCAGCACCGCCGGCACCCCAGCCGCCGCGCCGCTGACCCCGTACTCACCGTCAAGAATGCAGGAGACCGCCAGCGCGCGGTGGCTGCCGGTAAAAATATTGCGGCAGATCTCGGCGATGGTGCCTGCCACGCCATATTCCGTACAGCCTTTGCCGGCGTAGATCTCAAACCCCAGCTTGCGCACTTTGTCGGCCATCGCCTCCCGGTCGAGCGGCCGGCCGGTGCGTTGCTGGTAGAGGTCGGCGATCGGCGTGCCATATACCGAGGAGTGCGACCATACCGGAAACTGGGTATCGCCGTGCTCGCCGAGGATAAAAGCGTCGATGCTCTGGGCGCCAATGTTCAGCTCCTGCGCCAGCAGACGACGCAGGCGGGTGGTATCCAGCCAGACGCCGGTGCCCAGCACCTGGCTGCGCGGCAGGCCGGAGAGCTGCCATACCTGCCAGGTGATGATGTCACACGGGTTGGTGGCCACCAGGAAGATGCCGTTAAACCCGTTGGCCATCATGGTCGGCACAATGCTCTTGACGATTTTCGCGGTAGTGGTCAGTTCATCGAGACGGCTCTGGCCGGGGCGCAGCGCGCCGCCGGAGACGGTGATCACCGCGATGTCGACATCGGCGCAGTCGCTGGCCTCGCGGGTGGAGATGGTCATCATCCCCGGCAGATAGGCCGCGGCGTCGCTGAGGTCCTGAGCGTGGGCCTCGGCGCGCGGCTGGTTAAGGTCGACGAGGATCAGCTCCTCACAAATGCTCTGGTTGAGCAGGGCGTAGGCCGCTGACGCGCCGACGTTACCGGCGCCAATAATCATCACTTTACGGGCTTTGGTGCGCATATTCAGGTCTCAAAAACGGACGGCAGGGGATAAAGTTACTGCGTTTCAGTTAGTTAGCGCAAGTGGCGGGCGGCAATATAAGTTAATGCTATGGCGGTAACCGTTCCGGGGCGCGCTACAGTGGCGTAAAAAAAGGAGCTCACCTATGTATACCATCACCGACATCGCCCCCACCGACGCCGAATTTACCGCCCTGATTGCCGCCCTCGACGCCTGGCAGGAGACACTCTACCCGGCGGAGAGCAACCATCTGCTGGACCTCGGTCAGCTGCCGCCGGAGACAGTGATCGCCCTGGCGATCCGCAGTCCGCAGGGCGAAGCCGTTGGCTGTGGGGCTATCGTCCTCAGCGAGGAAGGTTTTGGCGAGATGAAGCGGGTCTATATTGATCCACAGCATCGTGGGCAACAGCTGGGAGAAAAGCTGCTGGCGGCCCTGGAGGCGAAAGCGCGCCAGCGCGACTGCCATACTCTGCGCCTGGAGACCGGCATCCATCAGCATGCGGCCATCACCCTCTATACGCGTAACGGCTATCAGACCCGCTGCGCGTTTGCTCCCTACCAGCCCGATCCGCTCAGCGTCTTTATGGAGAAACCGCTGTTTGCCGATCTTCGTTCAGCAGTGCTATAAACGCTTCCAGCTGGCGGGTTTTGGCGCCCCGACGCCACACCAGCCAGGTGGTGAGCCAGCGCCACTCTTCCGCCAGCGGCCAGGCGGAAACCTGCTGATGGCCCGGCATACTCTCCAGCATACTGCGCGGGATCAGCGCCAGCCCAGCGCCGGCGATCACGCAGGCCAGCATCCCGTGATAAGACTCCATCTCATGGATCCGGCCCGGAGTGGCTCTGTCGGCATGGAACCAGCTCTCAAAATGCCGGCGGTAGGAACAGTTGGCGCGAAAAGCGTAGACATTAGCCCCGTTCACTTCGCTGGCGCGGGCGATGGGCGCGTGGCCGTAGGGGGCGACGATCATCATCTCTTCAGGGAACACCGGCAGCCCCTCCAGGCCCGGGTGCACCAGCGGTCCGTCAACGAACGCGGCGCTCAGGGCTCCCTCCAGCACGCCGTCGATCATCGTCCCGGAGGGGCCGGTGGAGAGGGCGAGATGAATTTTCGGGTAGCGCTGATTAAAGTGGGCCAGGGTGGTGGGGATCCGCACCGCCGCGGTGCTCTCCAGCGAACCGAGAGAGAACAGTCCCTGGGGTTCGTCGCCCGCCACTACCATTCGCGCCTCGTCCACCAGGGCGAGGATCTGCTGGCTGTAGCGTAAGAAGCTGTGGCCCGCGGGCGAGAGGCGCAGCCGCTGGTTCTCGCGGATAAACAGCTCAACGCCAAGATCCGCCTCCAGCTGGCGGATGCGGGTGGTGAGGTTGGACGGCACGCGATGCACTTTCTGCGCCGCCTGGGTAATGCTGCCGGTGCTGGCGACGGCGTTAAACATCTCTAGCTGAGTCAGGTCCATACTATTCTTCTTTTGTGAATGCGTTGCTTAATATTATTCATTTTCAATGAATGGAAAGGTAAGCCAGAATACGTTCACTTCGCAAGCAACGAGAGAGAGAATAACGATGAATTTATCTGCAACGCACGCCGTCTCCGTCAACCCGACTACCGGCGAGGTGGTCTCCTCGCTGCCGTGGGCCAGCGAACGCGAGGTCGACGCGGCTATCGCTCTCGCCGCGGCGGGCTATCGCCAGTGGCGTCAGACGCCGCTCGCCGCACGCGCCGACGCGCTGCGCCGCATCGGGGCCGAGCTGCGCGCCCGCGGTGAAGAGGTGGCCCAGACGATCACTCTCGAGATGGGCAAACCGATTGCTCAGGCTCGCGGCGAGGTGGCGAAATCCGCCAATCTCTGTGACTGGTATGCCGAACATGGCCCGGCGATGCTGGCGACCGAAGCCACGCTGGTGGAAAATAACCAGGCGGTGATCGAATATCGTCCGCTGGGGGCCATTCTGGCGGTGATGCCGTGGAACTTCCCGGTCTGGCAGGTGCTGCGCGGCGCGGTGCCGATCCTGCTGGCCGGCAACAGCTACCTGCTGAAGCACGCCCCGAACGTGATGGGCAGCGCCCGCCTGCTGGGCGAGATTTTTGCCGCCGCCGGCCTGCCGGAGGGCGTGTTTGGCTGGGTCAACGCCACCAATGACGGCGTTACGCAGATTATCAATGACGACCGCATCGCGGCGGTGACCGTCACCGGCAGCGTCCGCGCCGGGAAAGCGATTGGCGCTCAGGCGGGCGCAGCGTTGAAGAAATGCGTGCTCGAGCTGGGGGGATCCGATCCCTTTATCGTTTTGAATGATGCCGATCTGGATGAAGCGGTGAAGGCCGCCGTCACCGGCCGCTATCAGAACAGCGGCCAGGTGTGCGCCGCGTCGAAGCGCTTTATCCTCGAAGCCGGCATTGCCGAGGCCTTCACCCGCAAATTTGTCGACGCCGTCGCGGCGCTGAAGATGGGCGATCCGCGCGACGAGCAGAATTACGTCGGGCCGATGGCGCGATTCGATCTGCGCGATGAACTGCACCAGCAGGTAACGGCGACCCTCGATGAAGGCGCAACCCTGCTGCTGGGGGCGGAAAAAATCGAAGGGGCGGGCAATTACTATGCGCCAACGGTCCTGGGCAACGTCACCGCCGGCATGACCGGCTTCCGCCAGGAGCTGTTTGGTCCGGTCGCGACCCTGACCACCGCCCGTGACGCAGACCATGCGCTGGCCCTCGCCAACGACAGCGAATTTGGCCTGTCGGCAACGGTCTACACCACCGACGAGGCGCAGGCCCAGCGCTTTGCCCGCGAGCTGGAGTGCGGCGGTGTCTTCCTTAACGGCTACTGCGCCAGCGACGCCCGGGTGGCTTTCGGCGGCGTGAAGAAGAGCGGTTTTGGTCGTGAACTGTCGCATTTTGGCCTGCATGAGTTCTGCAATGCGCAGACCGTCTGGAAAGACCGTCGCTAATCTGCGTTTGCCCCTGACGACCGTCGTTCTCGTCTGCTATACTCGCCCACCAAAATTCGACGGTGGGCAAGGAGCCGCGTGTGGCGACGGTGATCAATAACGCAATGCTGGAAGCCATTCTGGCAGAAATCAGGCCGCTGATTGGCCGCGGTAAAGTGGCGGATTATATTCCGGCGCTGGCCAGCGTCAGCGGCGATAAGCTTGGCATCGCTATCTGTACGGTGGACGGGCAACATTTTGCCGCCGGCGATGCCCATGAACGATTCTCCATCCAGTCGATCTCCAAGGTATTGAGTCTGGTGGTGGCCATGAACCACTATCAGGAAGAGGAGATCTGGCAGCGGGTGGGGAAAGATCCCTCCGGTCAGCCCTTTAACTCGCTTCTGCAGCTCGAGATCGAGCAGGGCAAACCGCGCAACCCGTTTATCAACGCCGGGGCGCTGGTTGTCTGCGACATGCTGCAGAGCCGGCTCAGCGCGCCGCGCCAGCGAATGCTGGAGATTGTCCGCCGCCTGAGCGGCGTGGCCGATATCGCCTACGATCCGCTGGTGGCCCGCTCTGAGTTTGAGCATTCGGCGCGCAACGCCGCTATCGCCTGGCTGATGAAATCCTTCGGCAACTTCCATAATGATGTCGCCACCGTGCTGCAGAACTATTTCCACTACTGTTCGCTGGAGATGAGTTGCGTCGAGCTGGCGCGAACCTTTCTGTTTCTCGCCGACCGCGGCATTGCCCCGCATCTCGAAACGCCGGTTATCGCGCCGATACAGTCCCGCCAGGTGAATGCCCTGATGATGACCAGCGGCATGTACCAGAACGCCGGCGAGTTTGCCTGGCGCGTCGGTCTGCCGGCGAAATCGGGCGTCGGCGGCGGAATTGTGGCAATTGTGCCGCAGGAGATGGCGATCGCGGTCTGGAGCCCGGAGCTTGACGAGGCGGGGAACTCCCTGGCCGGCGTGGCGCTGCTGGAGAAACTGACTCAGCGGATGGGGAGGTCGGTGTTCTGATGGTCGATCAGGATCGATTATTTGCTCGCCTGGCGCGTTCGACGTTTCGTTCACGCTTCCGGCTGGGAATGAAAGAGCGGCAATACTGCCTCGATAAAGGGCCGGAGGTCATCGACCAGCATGCCGCCGATTTTATCCGTCAGCGGCTGGCGTCCGCCGCGCCGGCCAATGATGGCAAGCAGACGCCGATGCGCGGTCACCCGGTGTTTATCGCCCAGCACGCGACCGCCACCTGCTGTCGCGGCTGCCTGGAAAAATGGCACGCCATTCCCCATGGCCGCGCGCTGAGCGAGCAGGAGCAGCGCTATATTGTGCAGGTGATCCACCGCTGGCTGGTGCTGCAGATGAATGGCCCGTCTGTGCGCTAATTTGCATTTGATCGGCGCCGGAGTATGCCTGATAAATATTCTCATGTTATGAGAATCCGCTAACTAACTATTAACATAATAATTGCCTGAAACAATTAGACGGATAATTACTGAATGTCTTCACTGTCGATTCGGTCATTTACGCTGTTTCGTGAAGAACAACCCGTGCGCGATGCACTGGTCTTATTTACGTTAACGCTATTGCTGCATTTTCTGGGCGCGATGCTGCGTCTGGTGCAGGAGCTCTCTTTCTTCTGGCCGCTCAACGCAGTGATGGCCGGGATCTTTGCGCGCTACGTATGGCTTAATCGCAGCTATTTTTATGCCGTCTGCTTTGCGGCAATGCTGGTCTATGACGGATTAACTTCGCGCTGGGGAATGGGCTTTGCCTCATTGCTGATTAACTTCTCCAATATTGTCTTTATTGTGACCCTGGCGCAGCTGGTGCTGTGGGATAAACGACGCGCCGACTCGATGCCCGGCCCGATTAACGCGCTTAATTTATTCTGTTTCTGTCTGTTAGCCGCGCTGCTGTGCGCAGCGGTCGGCGCGTTGGGGTCGGTGGACGTCGAGCGCGCCACCTTTATTCCCCAGCTGGCGGACTGGTTTAGCGAGCAGTTCTCGACGGCGGTGCTTATTCTGCCGTTTATTCTGACCCTGACGCTGCCCTCCGCGTTAAGCGGTTTTCGCTTTCGCCAGCTGCTGCCCGCGCTGGCGCTGGTGCTGTCGATTGCCCTCGGCGTGGCGGTGGGCGGCGCCGGCAGCATTACCTTCCCGTTACCGGCCCTGATCTGGTGCGCCGTGCGCTATCCGCTGCCGCTGACCTGCCTGTTGACCTTTCTCACCGGCATCGGCGAGATACTGCTGGTGGCCAACTCGTTAATTCACTTTGCGCCGGATACGCGAATGCAGCCGTGGCAGCTGTTCTCCACTCGCCTGGGGATCGCGGCGATGCTGATAAGTCCGGTGATCGTCGCCTCCAGCGTCGAGGCGATTAACATGCTGGTGAAACAGCTGGCCCTGCGCGCCGATTTTGATTTCCAGACCCGGGTCTATTCCCGTTCCGGGCTGAGCGAGGCGCTGAAGCGTCAGGCCTTGCCGGCCGATAAACTGCTGACGGTGATGGTGCTGGATATCGATGGCTTCAAAAGGGTGAACGATGCCCTGGGCCATGAGGGCGGAGATTGCGTACTGACTCAGTTTGCCCAGCAGGTCAGGCAACTGGTGGGCGAGCAGGGTATGGTCGCCCGTATCGGCGGCGAGGAGTTTGCGGTCGCCGCCGTGGTCGACAGCACCCAGCAGGGTTACCTGCTGGCGGAGAAGATCCGCCACGGCGTAGAGTCGCAAGCTTTCGGTTGGGGACATAACCCGATCCACCTGACCATCAGTATGGGACTGGAGACACGCGAGGTGGGCCAGGCCCGTATTACCGAGCTGTTTAACCAGCTGCTGCTGGCGGCGGACGATGAAATGGTCAAAGCCAAACAGACAGGCCGTAACCGCATCTGTATGCCGACGCTGACGGAAAGCGCACCATAAGAAAATCCTATAGGTGTTATGCTTGTGTTAATGCTTGGTTAAAATATAGTGATGTGGTCAAAAACAAGGAGCTAGTATGATCACATCATTTTCACTGCGCACGCTATCGCGCGACGATATTCTTCATCACCTTCCGGCATTAAGCGATATCCTGGCGAGCTGCGTGAACGGCGGCGCCTCGGTGAGCTTTATGCTGCCTTTCAGTCAGCAGACGGCGACGACCTTCTGGCAACATGTCGCCAACAGCGTGGCGGCCGGGGAGCGCATCGTGCTGGCCGCCCTTGACGCTGAGGAACGTCCCGTCGGCACCGTGCAACTGATCACCAGCCAACCGGAAAACCAGCCCCATCGTGCGGACGTGGCCAAACTTTTGGTTCACCAAAATGCCCGTCGCCTGGGGATTGCCAACGCGCTGATGGCGGAGCTGGAGCAAACCGCCCGGCGGGTAGGCAAGACGGTGCTGGTGCTGGACACGGCGACCGGCAGCGGGGCGGAACAGTTCTATGTCCGCTGTGGCTGGGAAAAAGTGGGCGAAATTCCGCGCTATGCGCTGATGCCTGACGGTGAGATGACCGCCACTTCACTGTTCTATAAGTTTCTTCCCTGACGGCGGTTATTACAGAATCCTTTGATCAAAACAGGGTTTCACTGGTAGTAAAACCTGATAAGTTATTGGACCAATTACTCAGGTTGTATGACTACTCTTAGAGGGAACCCATTGTGAAAACGTTAAACCGTCGTGATTTCCCCGGCGCGCAGTACCCTGACCGTATCATCCAGTTTGGAGAAGGTAACTTCCTGCGCGCATTCGTTGACTGGCAGATTGACCTGCTCAACACGCATACCGACCTGAATGCTGGCATCGTGGTCGTTCGTCCTATCGCCACCGATTTCCCCCCCTCCCTGAATACCCAGGACGGCCTCTATACCACCATCATTCGCGGTCTCAACGAGCAGGGCGAAGCGGTGAGCGACGCGCGGCTGATCCGCTCGGTCAACCGGGAAATCAGCGCTTACGCTGACTACGACGCTTTTTTACGGCTGGCGCATAACCCCCAGATGCGGTTTGTCTTTTCCAATACCACTGAGGCGGGCATCAGCTACCATGCCGGGGATCGGTTTGATGACGCGCCGCCGGTAAGCTATCCGGCAAAACTGACCCGCCTGCTGTTTGAACGCTACCAGCATTTTGCCGGCGCAGCCGATAAGGGATGGGTGATCATCCCCTGCGAACTGATCGATTATAACGGCGAGGCGTTGCAGACGCTGGTGCTGCGCTATGCCTCCGAGTGGCAGCTGCCGCAGGCCTTTATCAACTGGCTGACGTCGGCAAATACCTTCTGTTCCACGCTGGTGGATCGCATTGTGACCGGCTACCCGCGCGATGAAGTGGCGGCTCTGGAGGCGCAAACCGGCTATCAGGACGCTTTCCTCGATACTGCCGAGCACTTTTATCTGTTCGTTATTCAGGGGCCCGCCTCATTAGCCAGCGAGCTGCGACTCGATAAGCTGCCGCTCAATGTGCGCATCGTGGACGATATCAAGCCCTATAAAGAGCGCAAAGTGGCGATCCTCAACGGGGCGCACACCGCCCTGGTGCCGGTGGCCTTCCTGACCGGGATCGACACCGTCGGCGAGGCGATGAACGATGCGGAAATTTGCGCGTTTGTCGAAAAGGCGATTTATGACGAGATTATTCCGGTGCTGGATCTGCCGCGCGATGAGCTGGTGTCATTCGCCAGCGCCGTGACCGGACGCTTCCGTAATCCCTATATCAAACATCAGCTGCTCTCGATCGCTCTCAACGGCATGACCAAATACCGCACCCGTATTCTGCCGCAGCTGCTGGCAGGGCAGAAGGCGCATGGCGCGCTGCCGCCGCGCCTGACCTTCGCCCTGGCGGCGCTGATCGCCTTCTACCGGGGAGAGCGGGAGGGGACAAGCTATCCGGTACAGGATGATGCGGAATGGCTGACGCGCTACCAGACGCTTTGGGCCCGCCATCGTGACGGCCAGATATGCACCCGCGAGCTGGTTTCCGCTGTGCTCAGCGTGGAGTCCCACTGGGAGCAGGATCTCAGCCAAATCCCCGGCCTGGTGGAGCAGGTCGCCGCTGACCTTGACGCTATCCTGACCCGCGGTATGCGCGACGCCGTCAGGCCGCTCTGCTGATAGCGGAGTCTATTCACCCGGCTGCGGCCGGGTTTAATCGCACTCGAATTAGTTACAACATACTTTTTTATTAACCGGATTAAGCCGGTCGGCAGCCTCGCTGCAAAAGGCTTTTTAGTGCCAAATCGCCCTGCACAGGGGGAGAATTGTGGTTAAGCCGCTTGAACAAATACCTGCGCAGGAAAATAATGGCCTTAACACATATTTCCTGCCAATGTTCGCAGGCTAATTCATTCATCTGTAAGGAAACTCGCATGGTCATCGATATCCGGGAAGTTCGGCCGCATGACAAAGCCGAATGGCTTCAGCTCTGGGAAGACTATACCCGCTTCTACGGCAGCCCGCAGCCGGAAGAGGTGACCGAATGCACCTGGCAGCGGATGCTGGAGGTGAACTCACCCGTGCTGGGCAGAGTCGCGGTGGTGGATGATACCGTGGTGGGGTTCGCTATCTGCATTCTGCACGAAGGCACCTGGGTCACCACGCCGATCTGCTATCTGGAGGATCTATTCGTCGATCCTGCCTTCCGCGGACAAGGCATTGCCAGAACGCTGATTAAGTCGCTGCAAACCGAAGGGGCTGAGAAAGGCTGGTCACGTCTGTACTGGCATACTCGCCGTGATAATCCCGCCCGCCACCTGTATGATGAATTCACCCCGGCTGACGATTATGTGCGCTACAGGATCACCCTCGACTCCTGAAGCGATAAGATGTTGTTAAGCTTTTCCCGCTATAACAGGGGAAACAGGCTCAGGAGAAGCAACGATGGAAAAACGTCTCGAAACAGTGGTCAATCTGATAATGTTTCTTTCGCTATTGGCGACGGCCTGGGATCTGTCACTGGTGCATCATCTCGCCTGGTAGCAACAAAATAGCCTGAATCGCGGCGCCCTGCAGGCGCCGCCTGTCTTATTCACCCGCCATTATGCCGGCGCTGAAACTCCAGTCCTCCAGCTGGTTAAACTGGATCACCACCATCACGTCCTGCGGGCTGACCGCCATCTCATCGGCTAACCGCGCGCACAGCCGACGGTAGAGCCCCTGTTTCTGCGCCCGGCGGCGCGGCTTCCCGGCGAAAATATGAAACAGCACGAAACGGGCGCTGCGCCCGCCGCTGAGATAATGCGGGTCGTAAATGCGCTGTCCGTCGGCGGTCTGCTCGATAAACTGAAATTTGTCCGCCGGCGGCACGTCAAACTCCGCCACCAGGCATTCATGGAATAGCGCCGACAGTTGAGCAAACTCCGCGGGGCGCCAGGCCGCGCCAAGCGAAATACGCGTCAGAGGCATGGCGCCTCCTGCGCGTTCAGGCAGGTCAGGGCGCTGGCCGCCGCCGGCCAGCCGGCGTAGAACGCCAGGTGGGTAAACATTTCGACCATCTCCTCCTGGCTCAGGCCATTTTGATAGCCGTAGGCGATATGCCAGGGCAGTTGCTCCGTTTTGCCCAGCGCCGTCAGGGCGGAGAGGGTGATTAAGCTGCGTTCGCGGAGCGACAGCTCGCTACGCGCCCAGATATCGCCAAACA
Source organism: Klebsiella sp. M041 (assembly GCF_059759695.1). Lineage (NCBI taxonomy): Bacteria > Pseudomonadati > Pseudomonadota > Gammaproteobacteria > Enterobacterales > Enterobacteriaceae > Klebsiella > Klebsiella sp. M041. The sequence continues at coordinate 50,151 of NZ_JCAXWU010000009.1, read as the reverse complement.
GCACCGTTTCGGTCAGTTCGGCCAGTTTTGGCGCAATGGCAGCCAGCGTGTGGCGATCGACAGGGGGGGTATGCATTGTGACTCCCGTTACAGGTTGAAGTGGTCGTCACTGTCGCACGCTGAGGAATGTGTTGAATATCGCAATGTTCAGGATAGTTAATCCTGAAAATCAGGATGGTCTGCTGGCCCGCTCTTATTTTTGGGTTGGTTATGTTTTACGATTTACTCCTGCCAACCGTCAGGCGGCTCTTTTTCGCGCCACGATAAACAGACGCGGGAAGCGCAGAAGCACCATTCCGTTACACTGTAACGGATAGTGGTCGGCCAGCAATGCCAAATAGCGGGTCAGAAAGGCGCTCCTGGCCGCTTCATCGAGGCCCGTCAGATAAGGTCGCAGTCCGGTGCCCTGCAGCCAGTCGACGATCGCCTGATGCGAAGCGAGCGGATGAAAATAGGTGGTGCGCCAGATATCAACTGCGCAGCCCTGACGGGTGAGCAGATCGTACCAGGCGTTCGGCGGAAGCAAGGGCTGGCGACCACGGTCCGGTAATCCCAGCTCGCCGGCGACCTGACGCATCAGAGTATGGGAGGGCTCCTGCCAGTTATCCGGCATCTGCACCGCCAGCGTACCGTTCTCCGCCAGCTGGTTAACCAGATGCGGAAACAGCGTCTCATGATCCGCCAGCCACTGCAGCGAGGCGTTGGCATAGATGACGTCTGGCGGTTGCGCAGGCCGCCAGCTGGCGATATCGGCCTCGATAAACTCACAGTCAGGTAAGGCCTGCGTCGCCTGGCCCAGCATGGCCGGGGAGTTATCGATACCGACGATCGCCGCCAGCGGCCAGGCGGCACGCAGCAGGCGGGTACTGTTGCCCGGCCCGCAGCCAAGGTCAACGACGCTCTCGACCTGCAGGTGAGCGATACGGGAAAGCAGGTCAGCCGCCGGGCGGGTGCGCTCAGCGTCAAACTGCAGATACAGCGAAGGGTTCCAGTCGGCCATCGGGCGTTGTCCTGTGTAAGGGAGACAGGGCAAAGCATAGAACGCCCGGGGCCGCCTGTCAGGGGGAAATGATCCACTGCAGCATCTGCCTTGCGTGACAGTGTCACCGATAAAATAACCTCAGCAGGCTATCCCGTGCGTGATGGGCACATTGTCAGGGAGTAAGCGGATTGGGCAGCATCTGCGCCCGCAGCGGGCGCAGTGGCTTATTCGGCGTTCTTGAGCGCTTCGGCGCGGCTGGCGGTGGCGTAAACAAAATCCAGCATCGGCTCGAGATCGGTATCGTAGCCGGCCTGAATAATCTTCCCGCGCAGCCATTCGATTTCACTGGTGATATCGGGAGGGAAAATGTTGTTATCCTGCGCCCGGCGCAGCCATTTCAGCAGAAAGTTGTTCTTTCCTCTGATACCGCCCGACTTTTTCGACTTTCCGTGCATCTTCAGCGCGACCAGGACGCAGTAATAGAAATGAACGCGCTGATTAAAACTTTGGTGCATGTCTGTGTTTCCCGCCAGAATCAGGAATTCACCGTGTGGGTCAGTGATTCGGATTGGACTACGGCGGCGGGCCGGATCGTTGCGCGATCTCTGTTGTTTTCCGCCACCGTCCTTGCATCTGTCGCCAGACGCTGAAGGGGATGTTGGCACGGAAGCCGAATCGTCGTCAATTGCCGATTCGTTTTTTGCCGGTGTCGGCGGCCCGCGGCGTTCCGCGAGCCGGGCCTGGCTACGTCCTGACCGCGGCCCGCTGTTGCAGATATACGCGTAAAATCAGCAGGAAAGCGAACACTACGACGATTGCCGCCAGCAGATACAGGGTGGCGAGATCGTAGTAACCGGCGACCCAGCCGGCCAGCGGCCCGGTCAGCCCCAGCGCGAGATCAAGGAACGCCGAGTAGGTGCCAAGGGCGGTCCCCTGGTTTTGCTCTTCCACCTGTTTTACCGCCTCAACCCCCAACGCCGGGAAGACCAGCGAAAAACCCGAGCCGGTGAGAAAGGCGCCGATCCCCGCCACCCAGGCCGACGGCGCCAGCCAGATAAGCAGCAGGCCGAGACATTCGATGACGAAGCAGGCCAGGGATACCGGGACCCCGCCATAGCGAGTGATGGTGTTCCCCAGCACCAGGCGAACACAGATAAAGCCGACGCTGAACAGCGAGAGGGTAAACGCGGCGCCCTGCCAGCTGTGCGCGGCAAAGTAGAGGGTGATAAAGGTGGCAATAACGCCGAAACCGACGGTGCCAAAGGCCAGCCCCAGCCCATAAGGCCAGATTTTGCGCACCACCGCGTGAAAGGGCGCTCTGACGCCGGCGGTCACGCTGACGTCCTGCCGCGTGCGGGCGAACAGCAGTCCGATGGCGGCGACCAGCACCACCACCGTGGCAAAGCCGCTGATGCCGAAATACTGATTAAGGGTGACCCCCAGCGGCGCGCCGACCGCCATCGCCACATAGGTTGCCACGCCGTTCCAGGAGATCACCCGCGACGTATGGATCGCGCCGACGGTTTTGATCCCCCAGAGCGTGGCGCCGGTGGCGGTAAAGCTTTCGCCGACGCCAAGAAACACCCGGCCCGCCAACAGCGCGGCAATCGCCAGCATCGGCATCGCCTGCAACATTACCGCCAGCAGCGTGAAGGCGCCGCTGAGCAGACAGCAGACGATCCCGAGGCTAACCACTTTTTTCGGGCCCCAGATATCGGTGTAGCGCCCGGCGTGCGGCCGGCTTATCAGCGTCGAGATGTACTGCAGGCTGATCACGATCCCGGCGACAAAGGTGCTGTAGCCTAGCTGATAGTGAATATAACCCGGCAGAACGGCCAGCGGCAGACCAATAGAGAGATAACAGATACAGGTAAAAACAACGATCGAAATGATGCGCAGATTAAGTTGCGTGGTGCTGACGGAAGTGCTCATAGGGATAGAGGGTGAATACATAGGGATGTTTAGCATAACGCGCCGCGAAGAGGCTGGCGAGTGGCGAGGGCGTTTTATCCGTGATCGATGGCCTCGCCGCCGTCATTAACGGTGTTGCCGCTGACGCCGGCTTCGGGGCATGATGACGGTATCTTGCCGCCGCCTTGAGGAGAGAATATGTCCCAGGAATTCGCCGATATTGACGTTATGTTCATTGCGGGCTTCGGCCCTATTACCCAAAGCACCTCGCAAAGCCGTGATTTCTATTGTCAGGCATTGGGATTGCCGCTGAAGCCGATGCCGGGTAACGAGGCGTATCTGCTTAGCGAGCAGGATGCCATCGGCGGGGTGAAGCATTTTGCGCTGTGGCCGCTGGCGCAGGCGGCGCAGTCCTGTTTTGGTCAGGAGCAGTGGCCGGAGACGGAGCCGGTGCCGCAGGCGTGGATTGAATTTGAGGTCCGCGACCTTGCCGCGGCGACGGCGCGGCTGCAGCAGCAGGGGTACCATCTCCTTGTTGCCGCGCGCGACGAGCCGTGGGGGCAGACCGTCACCCGTCTGCTCAGTCCGGAAGGTCTGCTGGCCGGGCTTACCGTGACGCCGTGGCTGCGGGCGGAACAGGCTTAACGTCCCCGCCGGGCGCGGTGCGGGTCACCTCGGGGAGGTTATTGAGGCTCCTCGTGATGTGAAACGTTTCGCACTTCCCCCCAGGCGTGATTTTGCAGCACGGTGCGATAGCCGTCGCGGTCGACGAAAGTGACGCCGTTGACCTCCCAGTAGGGGTTGAATGCCGTGACGCGCAGAAACCCGGCGGCGTCCATAGCGCTGCATTGTGCCTTCCAGGCCTCAGGCTGAGAATAGTACAGCACCAGCAGATCTTCATCTCCTGGCGAGGGGGTAACGGGATGGTGGCGGCAGTGGGTGAATTCCAGATGCCAGCTGGCATCCGGCGAACCGATCATCATCCCGCTGAATCCTTCATGATCGGTAAAGCTTCCAAGTTGCTGCAGCCCCAGCCCGGCGCAATACATGCTGGCGGTGCTCTCCAGTTCGCTGACCGGTCTGGCGATGCGCATGTGGCAGAACGACATATTGACTCCCAAAAGGCGTAGGCCGGGTCAGGCGCAGCCGCCACCCGGCAAAAAAGCGGCATCATGGCCGCGACCCGGTGCCCGGCGGCGCTGCGCTTGCGCGGGCCTACGGAGCGGAGGAACCCTTAGCCGGCTAAGCGCCGCCAGTAGGCCGGGTCAGGCGCAGCCGCCACCCGGCAAAAAAGCGGCATCATGGCCGCGACCTGGCGAAAACGATTTTGTCGCTCGGGTGGATACTGTAGCGGCAAAACGCCTCTGCGTTTGTCGGTAAGAGCTCAGGTTCGCCTCCGGCGAATGCGTCGCGGTTTCCTCTTTTAGCTTAGCCGTTCGCGGCGCTTTGCAACAGGATGCGCCACTCGCTGAGGGCGGAGGTGCTGAACCCCTGGCGCCAGATAAGCTGGGTGGTCGCCTCGCACAGCGGTTCGCTTAGGCTGTTTTCGGGAAGCGTCATCAGCGCCAGCACGCTCTGCGGCAACAGGCAGGCGTAGCGCCCGGAGGCCACGCAGGCCAGCATGCTGTGATAGGAGCTCACCTCATGCACCTCGACGGCCGCCTGTTGTTCCGCCAGCCAGCGCTCTCCCAGCGCCCGATAGCTGCAGCCGCTGGCAAATGCCGCGAACCGCAGCGGGCCAGCGCTCTGCGGACGGACCAGCATCAGGGTTTCCTGAAACACCGGGACAGATCCCAGGCCGGGCGGGCATGCCGGTTGGCCATCCGTCCCTGGCGGCAGGCAGACCAGCGCGGCATCAAGGGCAGCGGTTAATACCCCCTCGGTTAACTGGCGGGTGGGCCGGGTGCTGAGCGTGACATCCACCTGCGGGCACCGCTGTTGGAAGCGGGTGAGCAGCGGCGGCAGACGGCTGGCGGCGGTCGCCTCCATCGCGCCCAGCCGCAGGCTGCCGCCGGGCGTGGTTGGATGCAGACTCTGCTTTGCCTCTTCCGCCAGGCTCAGGATCCGCCGGGCATAGCTGAGAAACTGAACGCCTGCCGGCGACAGCACCATTTTTTTGTTGCCGCGGACGAAGAGTTCCACGGCAAGCTCCTCCTCCAGTTGCTGAATACGGGTGGTGATATTGGACTGGGCGCGGCCAAGCCGTTTTGCTGCCAGAGTGACGCTTTGCGTGTCGGCCACCTGGATAAAAATCTGCAGTGTGCTGTGGTTCATATTTTTATTCTCAATATGATAATGATGTTGATCTTATCATCTTTAAAAGAGATGGTAAGCCTCCGGCATCGCTCATGAACGAGGAACCCATGCAAAATTCACTGCTTTCGCTTCTTGATATTGACTACCCCCTGATCCAGGCCCCGATGGCGGGCGTCTCCACCCCCGCGCTGGCTGCCGCGGTGAGTCATGCCGGGGCGCTGGGTTCGCTGGGGCTGGGCGCTTCAACCGTTGCCCAGGCGGAAGCGATGATCGTCGCCACCCGCCAGCTGACGGACCGGCCGTTCAATGTCAATCTGTTTTGCCATGCGCCGCCCCGGCGCGACGCCCGACGGGAGGCGGACTGGGCTGAGACGCTGCGCCCCCATTTTACCCGCTTTGGCAGTCTCCCTCCGGCGTCGCTTAGGGAGATATACCAGACGTTTATCGGCCACACCGCCATGCTGGAGCTGCTTCTCGATCTCTCACCCGCGGTGGTGAGCTTTCATTTCGGCCTTCCTGAGCGCGAGGCGATCCAGCGCCTGCGACAGCAGGGGATCGTCACCATGGCCACGGCGACGTCGCTTAAGGAGGCGCAGGTCATTGAGGAGCAGGGGATTGACGTGGTGGTCGCTCAGGGCTTTGAGGCGGGCGGGCACCGGGGGATCTTCGACCCGCAGGAGCCAGACGCGCAGATGAGCACCTTTACTCTGGTGCAACATCTGCGGCGTCAGCTGACCATCCCGGTGGTCGCCGCCGGGGGCATCATGGATGGCGCGGGGATCGCCAGCGTGATGCAGCTGGGGGCGCAGGGCGCTCAGCTCGGCACGGCGTTTTTACTCTGTCCGGAATCGGCCGCCGACGCCGGCTACCGCGCGGCGATCGCTAACAGCATTGACGGGCGTACGGTACTGACCTCAGCGATATCCGGGCGTCCGGCACGTTGTCTGGCGAATACCTTCTGCGCAGTGGGGGAAGCCTGTCCGGCGAGCGCTGTGCCGGATTATCCGCTGGCATATGATATCGGCAAAGCGCTGGCCGCCGCCGCGAAAGCCCAGGGCGTCCATGAGTATGGCGCACACTGGGCCGGGCAGGGTGTGGGGTTGATCCGCGAGTGTGACGCCGCCAGTCTGGTCCGCCAGCTGGCGGCTGAGTGCGGCTGGAATTAATATCTGACGGTTAGCGGCGGTGTGCCAGGCGGCGCACCAGCCGATCGCCGGCCATTTGTACGCCCTGAACCATCGCCACCAGGATCAGCACCGTGCCAAACATCACCTCATTATTGAACCGCTGATAGCCGTAGCGGATGGCGAGGTCGCCGAGTCCGCCGCCGCCGATCACCCCGGCCATCGACGAAAAGCCAATCAGCATCACGATGGTCAGCGTAATCCCGGCCAGCAGCGTCGGCAGGGCTTCCGGCAGCAGAGATTTAAAAATCACGTGCCAGACGTTGCCGCCCATCGACAGAATGGCTTCGATTCTCCCGTAATCCACCTCGTCGAGCGCGTTTTCCGTCAGGCGGGCAAAGAACGGAAAGGCGCCGATGGTCACCGGCACGATAGCGGCGGTGCTGCCCAGCGTGGTGCCGACGATCAGGCGGGTAAAAGGGATCAGCGCGATCAGCAGCACGATAAACGGTAACGATCTGCCGATGTTGATCGCCGCCCCCAGCAGCGCGTTCAGTTTCGGCATCGGCGCGAGGCCGTTGGCGCGGGAAATAAATAACAACACACCGGTGGGCAGCCCGATCAGCACGGTAAACAGGGCCGCCAGGCCCACCATATAGAGCGTATCCAGCGTGCCGTCGAGTAATAACGGCCACAAATCTTCCCAGCTCATGCTACTCCGCATAATGGCCTCCCCTGAACGCCGTGACGGGTAAGAAAATCCTGTTCAGCCTGCGGGTCGTGCAGCAGCGACTGACGCAGCCGTGACCACGGGGTCACCAGCAGGTCGGCGAGTTTGCCGCTTTCGACAATTTCGCCCTGTTCCAGCAGCGCCGCGTGGTCACAAATGGTTTTCACCACCTCCAGCTGGTGCGTTATCAGCACAATGGTCAGATTGAGCCGCTGGTTAATATCCGCCAGCAGAGCCAGCACCGAGGCGGTGGTCTCGGGATCCAGCGCGCTGGTCGCCTCATCGCACAGCAGCACCTCCGGTCGGGCGGCCAGCGCCCGGGCGATGCCGACGCGCTGTTTTTGCCCGCCGGAAAGCTGAGACGGGAAGGCGGCGGCCTTGTCGCTGAGATCCACCAGCTCCAGCAGTTCGCGCACCCGCGCTTCGCGAGCGGCCCGCGGCACCCCGGCTATCTCCAGCGGCACCGCGATGTTGTCGGCGACGGTGCGGGCATGCAGCAGATTGAAGTGCTGGAAAATCATCCCGGTACGCAGGCGATAATCCCGCAGCGCCGCCTTGTTCAGCTGTGTAATATCCTGTCCGTTCACCAGAATGCGGCCCGAGGTGGGCCGCTCCAGCAAATTGAGACAGCGGATGAGCGTACTTTTGCCGGCGCCGCTGCGCCCGAGAATGCCGTATATCGCCCCTTTCGGGATCTGTAACGCGATATCGTTCAGCGCCGGTCGGCCGGTTCCGGCGTAGGTTTTGCTCAGCCCTTCGATGGTTATCATGACTGAGGGGCCACCGGGATCACCGAGCCGTTGTAGTTTTTACGGATAAACTCCGCTACCTGCGGCGACGTCAGGTCTTTCGCCAGCGCCTTAATGCGCGGGTCATTGGCCAGGGCTGGGGTGGTCACCAGGATATTGGCGTAGGGGTTATGCTCGGCGCTTTCCAGCCCCAGAGCGTCTTTCGCCGGCACCAGCCCGGCTTCGAGGGCGTAGTTACCGTTAATCACCGCCAGGTCGACATCGTCGAGGGAGCGCGGGATCTGCGGCGATTCAATCTCCAGGATCTTCAGGTGTTTCGGGTTCTCGACAATATCCTTCGGCGTCGCCAGAGTGGTGGCCGGGTCGGTAAATTTAGGGGCCAGCTTGATAAGCTTCTGTGCCTGCAGCAGGAACAGCGCACGGCTCAGGTTGGTGGTGTTATTCGGCACCGCCACCGTGGCGTTGTCGGGCAGCGACGAGAAATTTTTATGTTTATGCGAGTAGATCCCCAGCGGCTCAATGTGCACGGTGGCCGCGACGGCAAAAGTTTTACCCAGCGCTTTTTCCTGATCCTTCAGGTAGGGAACATGCTGGAAGTAGTTGGCATCTACGTCGCCACTGGCCAGCAGTTCATTGGCGTTGACCCCGCTGGTCAGCTCCACCACCTTCAGATCGAGGCTGGGATCGATTTTTTTGATGTAGTTGAGGATCTCCGCGTGGGGAACCGGGTCCGCGGCGACGCGCAGCGCGGCGGCCTGGGCAGACGTCCATGCCAGAGAAAGAGACAGTGCGACCCCTGCCAGTTTAAAAGCGGCATATTTCATGGTGTGTTCCTTTTTAGTTATGGTTAAACGATCAATTGCTCGGCGCGTTCGCGAAACACGTCCTGATAGTAGCGTTCCGCCACGTCCGGATGGGAACGCAGACGGCCCTTGAGATAATTCCAGCCGACATCGCGCAGCAGCGGATTGTGCGGGTCGCTGTCCGGACCGCGCGCCTCACGCGCCAGCTCGGGCGGCAGGGTATAAACCGGCACCACCGCGTCAAGCTGGGCGCCAAGGAAGAAAGCGATGGAGAGGCGCTGCTGCTGCGCCGGCGGCGACACCACCCGGTGAACGGTAGCGCGCAGATAGCCGTTGGTGGCCAGCTCCAGCAGTTCGCCAATATTGACCACAAAGCTGCCGGCCAGCGGCACAGCGTCGATCCACTGCCCGGGCGCCACCTCAACCTGCAGCCCTTTCTGTTCGTCCTGCAGCAGGAAGCTGAGAAAACCGGAATCTTTATGGGCGCCGACGCCCTGGCTGCTTTGCGTCTCCTGCTGGCCGGGATAGCGGATCAGTTTGATATGCTCGTTGGGTTTGTCGCCATAGAGCCGGTCAAAGGCATTCTCCGGGAGCTGCAGCGCTTCGGCAAAGGCGCGCAGCAGGCGGATCCCCACCTGAGTCATCTGCTGTTGCCAGTGAAGTAATACCGGTTTAAGCGACGGCAGGGCGGCAGGCCACAGATTCGGACCCTGCAGGCGCTGCCAGCGCGGGGCGTCATCGCTGAGGGTCAGCGCCGGACGTTCGGCGCCGATATCAAACTGCTCTCGCCAGTCAGGCTGGCCGCGCGTCAGCTCAGAGGCCGCGCGGTTATAGCCGCGAAAATGGGGGGAGTGGATCATCGCCACCTGCTGTTTTTGCGCCTCATCGAGGGCAAAAAAGCGTTGGGACTGGCGCTGAACTTCATATTGAAGCGCGTCGTCGACACCGTGGTTGATCAGATAAAAGAAGCCGATGTCGCGGGCGGCGTGGCGCAGGTCGGCCAGGAAGGCCGCTTTATCCGCGGGGTCCGCGTAGCGGGCCAGATCGAGAATCGGCAGGGTTGTCGCGTTCATTGTGTTCTCCGAAAACGGGATAATATGTTATGGGTCGATTCAGGTTCAGGGTTCGGGCACAACAGCAGCGCATGGTGATTTCCTCTGTTCGGGGCTGAGCACAGCTTGCCTCAGGGCCAGATAATCAACCAATAACGTTATTTTCTAATTTATGTTCGCGCGGGGTTCAGTGCTTTTGCGTTAAATAGATAAAGGCGTAAGGGCGAACTGAAGCCGTTGCGCCCGTCACCGAGAGTCAGTAAGGTGGGCGCACTTTTTTAATGCGGAACGGATGTATCCTCATGCACAGTTCAAAAGATCCCCTGCACGGCGTGACGCTGGAAGCGCTGCTCAATGCCCTGGTCGCGCGCTACGGCTGGGCGGAAATGGCCCGCCAGGTCAACATTAACTGCTTTAAAAGCGATCCCAGCATCAAGTCCAGCCTGAAATTTCTCCGCCGGACGCCGTGGGCGCGCAAAGAGGTGGAGGCGATGTATCTGGCTTCGCTCGACGACGATGCGCCGGCAGAGAAAGCGGATCCATGGGCAAACTGGCAGAAAAAATAACCCTTACCACAGGACATCATTATGCAGAGCTGGAGCAGTAAAGATTTCACCGCCGACCGCGCGTGGGGCGCGCTGGATATCGCCAATTTTTCCGGCACCACCGTGCGCCTGCACTGGACCGACCAACCCTATATCTGGCACATCAACGACGGTCAGGAGGTGTTTGCCGTCATGGATGGTCAGGTGGCGATGCATGTGAAAGTCAACGGCGAGGAGCAGGTGATCGTGCTGAACGCCGGCGATATCTTCTACGCCGAGGTGGGATGCGAGCATGTCGCTCATCCCCAGGGGGCGGCGCGTATTCTGGTGATTGAGAAAGAAGGGTCGGTTTGATCCCGCCGGCGGGCCATTCGTTAGTCCGCCGTTTCATCGCCTTTCAGACTCCATATACCGCGTTGATATAAATCACGTATCCAGCTTTCGATATACTTAATTCTTGTTTGCCATTCCCTTCACCCCGGCACTATCTTTTGCCGCAGACGCCTGAACAGGCACAACCGCGGGAGAGATCATGGCAACCTTGCAGTGGGACCACGCAGTACAGTTTGTGAATCAGCCGGAAGCGGCAATTGAAACCTTTGCCGGACAGCAGCTGCGGGCGGTGGCCGGTGGGCGCCATCCGGGGTGGGGAACCCGCAATGCGCTGAGCTATTTTGGTCTGACCTATATCGAATTCCTCGCCATTTCCGACCCGGACGAACTGCGCGCCGCGACGGACAGGTTTCTGCTCTCGCGGGATGCCGCGCGGTTGCTGCCGGAGAACGAAGCGCTGTTTCGCGTCGCGCTGCGCAGCGACGACATCGACGCCACCCATGACCACTTGCGGCGCAAGGGGCTGGCGGTGTCACCGATCGTCGATGGCCAGCGCCACGATCCGCAGGGCAATGTCATCCGCTGGCGGATCTTCACCATCGATGGCGACACCGACGGGCTGGTCTATCCTTTTGTGCTGCAGTGGGGAGAAGACGACGAGACCCGGCTGGCGCGGCTGCGCGCCCAGGGGCTGGACGTGCCTCATCCGCTGGGCGACATTGTGCTCGAGCAGGCGGTGTTCGAGGTGGACAATCCGCAGGCGGTGCGCGATCGCTGGCAGGCGCTGCTGGGCTTCCCGCCACAGGGGGAGCAGGGGCTGGACGTGGGCGGCCAGTGGTTTACTTTCCGCGAAGGAGCCGCCAACCAGCTGACCGAACTGGTGTTTCGCGTCGCCAACCCGGCGCTTAAGGGGCAACGCTTTCGCGTTGGCAACGGCGTGTATCGCTTTATATGAAGGCTGACTCTAGCGTGTCGTGGCGCGCAGGGCCCCCGGCGGCTGGCCGGTGATGCGTTTGAAAGCCCGGCTGAAGGCCGCCAGCGACTGATACCCGAGGCGGAAGGCCACCTTTTCCAGCGCCTGGCCTTCGTGGGTGATGTACTGCACCGCCAGCCGCATACGCAGCTCGGTCAGATAGCGGGCGGGGGTGGTGCCGGTGGCGGCAAGAAAACGCTCGGCGAAGAGAGAGCGCGACAGCCCCGCCTCCCGCGCCAGATCTTCCACTTTCCAGTTCACGCCCGGACGCTGATGCATGGCGTAGATCGCTTTCGCCAGCCGGGGATCGCGCAGGACCTGCACCCAGCCGGTGGCGTTACCGCACCCGCATGCCACCCAGCCGCGGACAATCAGCGCGGCCACCACGTCCGCCAGCCTGGCGAGGATCCCGGCATAGCCCGCCTGGCGGGTGAGGGATTCCCGCTCCATTGCGGCCAGCAGCGGCTGGATCTCCGGCCAGGTGTGGAGCAGACAACTCACCCGCATCACCTCGGGCATGGCCTTCACCAGTGGCTGCATGCCGCCGAGCTCAAAGTCCATGCAACCGCTGAAAATCACGGCGCGCTCCGGGCAGTCAGGCTGGCCGCCAGCGTTGATGCAACTTACCGTGCTGCACACCGTTTCGCTGTTCAACTGCGCCACATTCACCACCGCGGCCTGCGGATCGGAGAGCAGGGCATGTCCGTCGCCGTTGGGAATAAACAGCGCGTCGCCGCTCTCCAGGGTGAACTGTTCTCCGCTGGCCATGCGCAGCAGCACCGGTCCGCGGCTGATGAAATGGAACTGGGCTTTGCCCGCCACGGCGCTAAAGCCGACGCCAAACGGGCGGGAGGTTTCGATGCGCCGGTAATTCACGCCGGAGAGGCGCATACCGCGCAGCAGTTCGCTGGTCAGGTCGATAGTAGGCTGGCTCATGGTAATTCCGGACGAATAATCAATAACTGAAGAGTATGTATCATATATCGTCCAGGGGTAAGCCCCTAAGATGACCAGGATGTTAATAAACCTGGAGAGATGTATATGACTTCCTGCATAGCTGCTGACGCAAGCCTGACACCCGTCAGGCCTGCCTGGCGTGCCGTCTATGCCCTGGCCCTCGGGGTGTTCGGCCTGATCGTGGCCGAGTTTCTGCCCGCCAGCCTGTTAACGCCGATGGCCAGCAGCCTCGGCGTCAGCGAAGGGATGGCCGGGCAGGCGGTGACCGCCACGGCGCTGGTGGCGTTAGTCACCGGCCTGCTGATCGCCACCGCCACCCGCAATATCGACCGCCGCTGGGTGCTGATGTTTTTTTCCGTGCTGCAGATTGTCTCCAGCCTGATGGTCGCTTTTGCCGGTTCGCTGGCGTTTCTCCTGCTCGGTCGTCTGCTGCTGGGGATCGCCATCGGCGGTTTCTGGGCGATGTCCACCGCCACGGCGATGCGTCTGGTGCCGGCGGCCCATGTGCCGAAGGCGCTGGCGATCATCTTTTCCGCGGTATCTGTCGCCACGGTGGTGGCCGCGCCGCTCGGCAGCTACCTCGGGGAGCTGATCGGCTGGCGCAACGTGTTTATTCTCTGCGCGATACCCAGCCTGCTGGCGCTGCTCTGGCAGCTGTGGGTGCTGCCCTCCATGCGCCCGGAAAGCGTTGGCACCTTCTCCACGCTGTTCAGGGTGCTGCGCCGTCCCGGTATGCTGGGCGGCATGCTGGCGTCGATCCTGATTTTCAGCGGCCATTTCGCCTTCTTCACCTACCTGCGTCCGTTCCTTGAGACCGTCGCGCAGACCAGCGTTGAAGGCGTTTCACTGATTTTGCTCGGCTTCGGTATCGCTAACTTTATCGGCACCTCGGTAGCGAGCTATCTGCTGAGCCGCAGCCTGCGTCTGACCCTGGCGCTGGTGCCGCTGATGATGAGCGTCCTGGCGCTGCTGATGGTGACGTTTGGCCATCTGAGCGTGCTCGACGGGCTGCTAGTCGCCCTGTGGGGGTTTGCCTTCGGTCTGGTGCCGGTGGCCTGGTCCACCTGGCTGGCCACCACCGTGCCGGATGAGGCGGAAAGCGCGGGCGGTCTGCTGGTGGCCTCTATTCAGCTGGCCATCAGCGCCGGCGCCGCCGGCGGCGGGGCGGTGTTCGATCTGCACGGCGCCAGCGGCGTCTTCACCGGCAGCGGTGTGCTGCTGTTGACCGCGATGGTCGTGGTCTTCACCGCCGTGCGGGTGAAACCGGTCGCCCGCGCCGAACAGCCGGAGACCGGTCGCTTATCCCGCGAGATCGATAACTAAATTGGCCGACAGGCTGCGGGAGCAGCACAGCGCAATATGCTGCTCCGCTGCCTGTTTTTCCGCCTCCGACTGCACGGTATCCCGGTGGTCGACCGTTCCCTCCCGCACCGGCGTCAGGCAGGCGCCGCAGATCCCCATTTCGCAGGAGAGCGGCACATCGACGCCATGCTCCTGCAGCACCCGGGCGATGGTTTTGTTCCCCGGTACCGGCCAGCGCTCCCCGGTGGAGGCGAGGGTGATGGTGAAGGTTCCGTCCGCCGCCGAGGCCGCCGTCGTGGCGGGCGGCTGGAACGCTTCGCTGTGCAGTTGCGCCTCCGCCCAGCCGGCCGCCAGCGCGGTGTCGCGCACCTGGTTCATAAACCCTGCCGGTCCGCAGAAATAGACCCGGGTGTCGGCGTCCGGCGCGCCCAGATCCTGCGCCAGCCGCAGGCGCGGACTCTCTCCGTCGGCAGAGCAGTGGATCAGGCAGGTTCCGCCGGTGAGCTGGCTGGCGATCTCGGTGGCGAAGGCGGCCTCCTGCGCGCGGCTGACGTAGTAGTGCAGCGTAAAGCTGGCGCCGGACGCCGCCCGGGCGTGGGCCATCGCCAGCAGCGGCGTAATGCCGATCCCGGCGGCGAGGAGCACCACGTGGCCGCCCCCGCGCAGGGGAAAGTGGTTGCGCGGGGCAGAGATCAGCAAGGGCTGCCCCGGACGCAGGGTGTCATGAATATAACGGGAGCCGCCTCGCGACTGCGCCTCGCGGGCGACGCAGAGCAGATAGTGATCCCGCCCGGCCGGGCTGCCGGTCAGCGAATACTGACGGATCAGCCCGCAGGGGAGATGGAGGTCGATATGGGCGCCGGGCGTCCACGCCGGCAGCGGTTGCCCATCGGCGCTCACCAGACGAACGGCCAGATTTTTCGCGCCCTGGCGCCACAGGCCATCGACCACCACCGGGAGTATGTCGCGCATAAGACCTCCACTCATACCAGAAAGAAATCGCCAAAGCCCATCTTCTTCAGCCCGCGCCGGTAGGCGATAGAGCTGCGGTCTGCCGGAATATGCGCCTCCAGGGTCAGATCCAGCGGCAGCCGCTCCGGGCGCTGGGTCTCAACCATCAGGCGATCCTCCTCAAACACCCGCAGGTTGAACGCATGAACGTCTTCCACCGGCACATGCAGGTCAAAATTGCGGGCGATAGGGGCGAACATCCGCGTCACGCGCGACGACACCGGCGAGGCGGCGTTCATGATCACCAGCTTCGCATCGGCAGGGAAATGGATGGTCAGCGTGGCGGTGAAGGGCAGATGCATTTCAAAGTGACGCAGCCACTGGAACCCTTCCGGCGCGCGGAAATCGGAGCTGGCCGGATAATTGCCCACCGAGCTCCAGTAGTCGGCAACAAAACCGAACGGTGTCTCCTGCGGGGTGTAGTCCGGCACCTGCTGATTGTCCGGGTCGGCAAAGGTATCAGTGTGGATCCACGCAAAGTGGGCGACATCGAGAAAGCCTTCGACCTGGCGGCCGGCAAAGCCCTTCACCTCGAAGGCCGGGCAGTTGATTTGCTGAAAGCCGGCGTCGTCCCAGTGCGGCATGGTCGGTAACGGCGGCGGATTGTCCGGATCGCAGGCCAGACAGGTCCAGATCAGCCCGTAGCGCTCCTCCACGGCGAAGCTGGTGAGATGCAGTTTGGCTGGAATGGGTTGCCCCGGACTGGAGGGGATGCGGTTGCAGCGGCCATCCTCGCCAAAGCGCAGGCCATGATAGGGGCAGACGATGCCTTCTTCTTCATGAAACCCCAGGGTCAGCGGGACGCCGCGGTGCGGGCAGACGTCGCGGGCGACCACCACCTGACCTTTAATGCGATAGATAACCAGCTGTTCGTCCAGCAGGGTGGCTTTCACCGGGGCGCCGCCAATATCGCAGGCGCGGGCCACCGGGTGCCAGCAGCGGGCCAGCCGCAGCCAGTCCTCTGGATCAAAGGTGCAATGGGCGGGGGGCGTCGGGATGGTTGTCTTCATGATTTCTCTTCCTGCTCACATCGGTGATTGTTTTATTGTTGTGAGATTATTGTTGTCATATTAGGGTGTTCACATCCATCACCATTAATTCACTCTGCTGTTGCAAAAAAGAGTACAGGGTCGCCATGAGTCCATTTTCCCGTTTCGCCCACTATTTCATCGCCGTGGCCCGCTGCGGCAGCCTGCGCCGGGCCGCCGAGCAGCTGCATATCTCCGCCTCGGCGATTAACCGCCAGATCCTGCAGGCCGAGGAGGCCTTCGGGACACCGCTGTTCGAGCGGCTGCCGGAGGGACTGCGGATGACCACCGCGGGCGAACTGCTGTATGACAATCTGCTGCGCTGGCAGAAGGAGTTTCGCCAGACCCGGCAGAAATTTGATGAGCTGCAGGGGATGAAGCGCGGGAGCGTCAGCGTCGGTATGGTGCAGGCGCTGGCGGAAGGTGGCTTCGCCGCCGCGCTGGCGGAGATTATCGCCAGCTGGCCGTGGCTGGAGCTGGATCTGCAGGTGGCCGACAGCCACACCGTCAGCCAGAAAGTGCGTCAGGCGGATCTGGACGTCGGTCTGATCCTCGATCCGCAGGGGCAGGCCGGACTCAGCGTGCTGGCCTTTGCCGAACTGGAGGTGGGGATTGTGATGCGCCCGGACCACCCCCTGGCGGGGGCGAGGGCCCTGTCTTTGGGCGAGCTCAGCCTCGAGCGGCACATCGTGCCCGGCGCGCCGCTGATCGTTCATGAGCGGGTGGCGCTTCTCTATCGCCACCATGACTTTGCGCCTGAGAATACCATCAGCTGCAATGATATCCGGCTCATTAAGTCGCTGGTGCTGCGCGGCAGCGGCGTGACGCTCCTCAGCCTGCTCGACGTGCTGGACGAGGTTCAGCGCGGCCAGCTGGCCTTTGTCCCGCTGCGCAGTACGCTGCTGCGGCCGCTGACCCTGGCGCTGTGCACCGCGCCTTCGCGTCAGCTATCGCGTCCTGCGCAGATGGCCATTCAGACGCTAAGCGCGGTGATTGAATCCATGGCGACCGTCAGCCCAGCGGCCCGCTGAGGATGGTATCGCACATGCCGTTGATAATCCGTTCGCCGGTCTCCTCCCGCAGCTCCTGGTACCAGGCTTCGGTGAGCTGCATATCCTTTCCGTGGGTGATATCGCAGCGCTTGCGCGCCTTCAGTACCAGATCGCGGACCCGGTCGCAGCGCTGGGCTTCATACTCGCGCAGGGCGGTCGCAATATCGCGGGTCTGGCGGAAAACGGCGCCCAGCACCACCGCATCTTCCATCGCCGCGCATCCCCCCTGGCCAATATCCGGGGTGGTGCTGTGTCCGGCGTCGCCCAGCAGCGCGACGCGACCGCGCACCAGGCGGCTGAACGGTTCGATATCGTGGATTTCAATACGGTTGGTGGTCTGCGGGTCAAGGGCGGCGATCAGCTTCTGCACCGGCGGCGCCCAGCCGGCAAAGTAGCGGCTGAGGTCAGCGCGCAGGGTGTCACGATCCTCCGCCAGACCCGCCGGCAGCGGCACATCAAAGAAAAAGTAGAACCGGCCGGCGGAGACCGGCATCAGCGAGACGCGCTTGCCTTCGCCGACAAAGGTGGTCCACTGATCGCCGGGCGCCAGCGCTTCATCTATTTCCACCAGACCGTTCCAGTTGACGTAGCCGGCGTAGCGGCGCTGCGGGGTAAAGCCGAGCACCCACGGACGCAGCGCGGAATGGCTGCCGTCGGCGGCAATCAGCAGATCGCCGCTGGCGCTGCTGCCGTCGGTAAACCACACCGTCACGCCGTCGGCGTTTTCTTCACAGCGGGTGACGCGTTTGCCGAACTGCACGCTTTCCCGTCCCCAGTAATCCAGCATTTCTCGCTGCAGCTCTGCGCGGGAGACCGGGCAGGGGCGGCTGCCGGTACGTTCGATCAGCGGCGCGAGGCTGAACTGGGTCATGTTCTCGCCGCTGCGGAAATCGCGATACGCCATACGGCGCAGCGGTCCGCCGAAGGTTTCCATGATATCGCCCATGCCGAGGTGGGCCATGCACTTCACGCCGTTGGGCCACACGGAAATCGCCGCGCCGACCGGTTTGATCTCTTTCACCGCTTCATAGACTTCGCAGTCGATCCCCGACTGTTTGAGCGCCACTGCCGCACTTAAGCCGCCGATGCCGGCGCCAATCACGATTGCTTTCATTTTTTTCTCCTTCTCCCGATGTTGTGACTGACTACAGCAATTTGCGTACCAGTTCGCCGGAGGGAGGAAAACCGCCGGCCTGAGGCACAGCGATAGGTCATGACGCACCAGGTCGGTGCAATGTGACGCATTGGTTGCCTTTTTATGAATCAAAAGTTTCTGTATGTTGCATTAAGAATCTATCGTTTCAGCATCCTTGTTCAGCAGCGGTGGGGAGCGAGGCATGGCTGGAGTGATTTAACTTAATGATTTTAAAGTATTAATAAATTTATTCGTTCGCTTTGGTCGTCTCTGGCCTGCTTTGTGCAGAAGCTCTTGCACTTCTCTTTGCTACGGGATAACACCATGTCTGACGAACATCACAGCGGCCTGCTTTACGGCCTTGAACAGCGGATCCCACCGCTTGCGGCCTTTTTTAGCGCTCTCCAGCATGTGCTGGCGGGTCTGGTGGGGATCATCACGCCGCCGCTGATTATCGGCGCCACCCTCGGACTTGGCGACTGGCTGCCGTATCTCATCAGTATGTCGCTGCTGGCCTCGGGTATCGGTACCTTTCTGCAGTCCAACCGGGTCTGGGGCATTGGCGCCGGGATGATCTGCATGCAGGGCACCAGCTTCGCCTTTCTTGGCGTGGCGGTAGCCGGAGGGATGTGGGTGAAAGCGCAGGGCGGCGGGCCGCAGGATATTATGGCGATGCTGTTTGGCGTTAACTTTGTCGCCGCCCTGGTGCCGGTGATTGTCAGCCGCTTTATTGAACCGCTGAAGAAAATCTTTACTCCCATCATTACCGGCAGCGTGATTGCGCTGATCGGCATCAGCCTGATCAAGGTCAGCGTTATTAACTGGTGCGGTGGCGAAAAGGCGCAGGATTTCGCCAGCATGAGCAATATCGCGCTCGGGGCGGGTACCCTTGGCGTTATCGTTCTGCTGAGCTGCGCCAAAAACCGCTGGCTGCGGCTCTCCTCGGTGGTGGTGGGCATTGCCGTGGGCTGTGTGGCGGCAGGGCTGAGCGGTCAGTTCCACCTTCACAGCCTGGGCGACACCCTGTTTCGCCTGCCGACGCTGTTTCCGTTCGGCTTTCAGTTCAACAGCGCGATTTTTCTGCCGGTGGCGCTGGTGTCGCTGGTCTGTATTCTGGAGGCGGTGGGCGATCTGACGGCCAACTCGCTGATTTCGCAACAGTCTGTTGACGATCGCGCTTTCCGCAACCGTTTGAAGGGCGGTATCCTGGCGGACGGCGTCAGCTGCATGGTGGCCGCGATGCTCAGCGCCTTTCCGAACACGACTTTCGCGCAGAACAACGGCGTGATCCAGATGACCGGGGTGGCCAGCCGCTATGTCGGGCGCTACATTGGCGTGATTCTGATCCTGCTTGGGCTGTTCCCGCCGGTGGGCGAACTGCTGCGGCAGATCCCGGCGCCGGTGCTGGGGGGCGCCACGATGGTGATGTTTGGCTGTGTGGTAGCGGCCGGGATCCGGATCATTACCCAGAACCCGCTCACCCGACGCGATGTGCTGATCGTTGGTCTGGCGTTTGGCGCGGGCCTTGGCGTGGAGTCGGTGCCGGCGTTTCTCAGCCATTTTCCGCCGATGGTCGGCGATCTGTTCGGTTCGGCGGCCACCAGCGGTGGGCTGGTGGCGATAGCGCTGAACCTTGTTCTGCCGCAGGAGCAGGCGGCGACGAAAACGATAAGGAGTCAGAATGATCGCGCTGAGACAGTTTAACCGTCTGAGTCATGATGAGGCAGTGGCGCTGCTGGCCCCCTGCGTGGCGATCCCGGCCTGGAGCGATACGCTGGTGAGCTTGCGACCCTTCGCCTGCCGTGAAGCGCTGCTGCAGGTCGCCCGGGAAGCGATGGGTGACTGGGGGGAGAACGATCTGAACGCGGCGCTCAGCGCCCATCCGCGGATCGGCGAAAAACCGACCGGCAGCCAGGCGCACGCGACGATGTCGCGCCAGGAGCAGTCGGCGGTGGACAGCGATAATGAAAAGCTGGCGCAGGCCCTGCGGGAGGGGAATGCCCGCTACGAGGCTCGTTTTGGCCGGGTGTTTTTAATCCGCGCCAAAGGGCGCAGCGGCGAAGAGATGCTGCAGGCGCTGACGCGCCGGCTGCAGCATACCGCCGACGAAGAAGTGGCTGAGGCGCTTGCCCAGCTGCGGGAAATTACGATGTTAAGACTGGAAGGAGCGATTGGCGAATGAGTACCCTGAGCACCCATATTCTGGATATTTCCACCGGCACGCCGGCGGAAGGCGTGACGGTCAGCCTGAGCCGGGAGGGCGAGACGCTGGCGAACCTGGTGACGAACGCCCAGGGGCGTATAGCCGCCTTCAGCGCCGCACCGCTGCCGGCGGGGCGCTACTGCTTAACCGCGGAAACGGGGGCGTGGTTTGCCCGCGTCGGGCGCGAGAGCGTTTTTACCCGGGCGCAGATTGATTTTGTCATTGGCGAGGCGACAGATGACCATTTCCATCTGCCGTTTCTGATAGCCCCGGGCGGGTGGTCGACCTACCGCGGCAGCTAAGCCCGGCTGCCCATTGCCGGGCAGCGCTGCGCTTGCCCGGCCTGGATCGTTGCGGAGCAGGCAGAGACAGCCCGTAGGCCCGGTAAGGCGCAGCCGCCACCGGGCATGTAAAGGTGTCTCCGGCCACCATTCTTCCTGTTTTATCCCTACACAAGGATAATTATACTCCTATCCCCACCAGGGGATAACCTTGACATTATCCCCTGTAGGGTATAAAAGCAGATTTATCCCGATAGGGGGATAAACAATGGTGAGGAACAAGCGATGCATTCCCCGCAGATATACAGTCCCGTTCAGCTGGCCAATTACCTGAAACTGCTGCGCCAGCAAAATCACTGGACTCAGGAGGCGCTGGCCAGCCGGATCGGCATTAAACAGGCGACGCTGTCCAATTTTGAAAATCATCCGGACAAAACCACCTTGACCACCCTGTTCAAGATCCTCCAGTCGCTGGGGGTGGTGATGACCCTGAACGCCAAACCGGCCGAGACGGCGACGGCCCCCGATAACACCACGGATCTGGACTGGTAATGGCGACGCTCACCACCTGGATGAACAATGTGCGCGTGGGAACCTTAACCCGCCAGGCCAACGGGGCGCACAGTTTCCGCTATGATGACGAGTGGCTGCGCAGCCCGCGCGCCAGGCCGCTCTCCCTCTCGCTGCCGCTGCAGTATGGCAATATCACCGCCGACGCGGTGTATCACTATTTTGATAACCTGCTGCCCGACAGCCCCCAGGTCCGCGACCGGATCGTCAGGCGCTATCAGGCGCGCTCGAAACAGCCGTTCGAGCTGCTGGCCGAGGTCGGCCGGGATAGCGTAGGGGCGGTGACTCTGCTGCCGCCGGGGGAAGAGGCGCATCTTGCAGCGTTGCGCTGGCAGACGCTGGATGAGGCGCAACTGACCGCGTTGCTGACTGCCTACCAGTCGGATATTCCGCTCGGGATGGTGACCGGCCAGGACGATTTTCGTATCTCGGTGGCCGGCGCTCAGGAGAAAACCGCGCTGCTGCGAATGGGCGAGCACTGGTGTATTCCGCAGGGCACCACCCCGACCACCCATATCATTAAACTGCCCATTGGCGAGATAAAACAGCCCAATGCGACGCTGGATCTGCGTGAAAGCGTGGATAACGAATATCTGTGCCTGGCGCTGGCCAGGGCGTTGGGCCTGGCGGTGCCGGAGGCGGAGATTATCACCACCCCGCGGATCCGTGCGCTGGCGGTGACCCGCTTCGACCGGCGCTGGGCGCAGGAGGGGCGCGTGCTGCTGCGGCTGCCACAAGAGGATCTGTGTCAGGCATTTGGCATCCCGTCGTCGATGAAATACGAGTCTGACGGCGGGCCGGGTATCGCCGCGATCATGACCTTTCTGCTGGGCTCCAGTGAAGCCCTGAAAGATCGCTATGACTTTATGAAGTTCATGGTGTTCCAGTGGCTGACCGGGGCAACGGACGGGCATGCGAAGAATTTCTCGCTCTTTTTGCTGCCCGGCGGCAGCTACCGGCTCACGCCGTTCTACGACATTATTTCGGCATTTCCGGTGCTGGGAGGGACGGGACTGCATCTGCGCGACCTGAAGCTGTCGATGGGGCTCAACGCCACCCGAGGGCGGAAAACGGAGATTAACGCCATCTATCCGCGTCATTTTCTGGCGACCGCCAAAGCGGTTAACTTTCCCCGGGATCAGATGCTGGCGATCCTTGACGAGTTTGCCGACCGCGTGCCACAGGCCATCGAAAGCGCCCGCCGAACGCTGCCGGCGGACTTTTCCGCCCACGTCTGGCGGGCGATCACGGAGAACATGCTGAAACTGCACGCCCGCCTGCAGCAAGGGCTGCAGGCGCGATAGCGAAGCCGAGTGGCGGTTAGCTCTGCGGCTGCCCCCAGCGGCTGCGCAGGTAGTTAACCGCCTGGCGGGTCTGCGGCTGATTGAGGTTGTTTTCGCGGAACAGGATGGTGCCCTGGATCTGCGGCAGGGACTCATTGAGATCGAGCTGCTTTTTCAGCTCCGGCACGCCGCCATCCACCGTCCAGTCAGGCTCATTTTTGGACGGCTCACCCACCTTATACAGCGCCACGCCAATATACAGCCGGGTATGGGTGGGCTTAACCACCTCGGCCCACCAGTTGGCCAGCACATCATAGCGCGCCGCATCGCGGGCAAATGGCCAGTAGATCTGCGGGGCGATGTAGTCGAGCAGTCCCTGCTGCACCCAGCTGCGGGTATCGGCATAGGATTCATCATAGGCGGCCGCGCCACGGGTATCAGACCCCGCTGGATCGTGGGAGCGGTTGCGCCACACCCCGGCCGGGCTTACGCCAAACTCGACGTTCGGATTGAGTTTTTTAATGGTCGCGGAGACCTGGGCAATAAGCTGTTGAGTGTTATGCCGCCGCCAGTCGCCCTTCGAGGCATAGCCCTGCCCGTAACGGCGGAAGGTCTCGTTGTCGTTAAGCGGGGAAGCGGCGGTTTCGGTGTAGAAATAGTCATCGAACTGCACGCCGTCAATCGGGTAGTTCTGCACCACTTCAGCGACGATGCTGGTGATCCAGTCACGCGCTTCGGGAATACCCGGGTCGAGAACAAAGCGATCGCTGGCGGTGCGGATCCAGTTACGGTGCAGGACAAACACGCTGGCCGGCACCTGAGTGAGGGTGTTATTCAGCTCGGCAATAGTCGACGGTTTGGTGTTGACCGAGACGCGGTAAGGGTTAAACCACGCGTGAACCTTCATGCCGCGCTTGTGCGCTTCATCCAGCATAAACTGCAGCGGATCGTAGCCGGGATATTCGCCGATTTTGCCGGTCAGCATATCGGACCACGGTAGAATATCCGACCGCCAGAGCGCCGTACCGTCCGGTTTTACCTGGAAAAAGACGGTGTTGATCCCCAGGCGCTGCAGATTATCGAGTTTGGCGATCAGCGCCAGCTTCTGCTGCGTGATGCGGCTTTCCGGCGTACTGGCGATAATCGACCCGACCGGCGGCCAGTCAAGGCGCGAGACGGTGGTGAGCCAGACACCGCGTACCGGCTCCCGGTGCGTCTGACTGGCTTTAACGGCCGCGCTCTTCGGCGGCGTGACGAGGGATTTCGGGGCCTTACTGGTGCAGCTGAACAGCATGCCGGCGGCGATGAGCGCCGCGCCTGCCAGCGCCACTTTGCTGGCTAAGGGGAATCGACGAGAATGGCTGATGATGAACTCCCGTGTAATCAGATCGTCGCGTGTAGGCGCTATTCTCTTACGATTCGCCGGTCAGAGCAATTCCTTGTTCGGACTGCGGCCATCAAGAGAGAGGCGTCAGTCGGGCTGCCCCGCCAGAAGGTAACTCAGCGGATCCGCGACTGCTCGTCGTCGCGCAGCGTCAATACCTCAAAACCGTTGGCGGTCACCGCCACGGTGTGCTCCCACTGCGCGGAGAGTTTTTTATCGCGGGTGACCACCGTCCAGCCATCCTTTTTGGTCTTGATACGACTGTCGCCCTGGTTCACCATCGGTTCAATAGTGAATACCATGCCTTCCTGCAGCATGGCGCCTTCCCCGGGCCTGCCGTAGTGCAGCACCTGCGGCTCTTCATGCATTTCCTGACCGACGCCGTGACCGCAGTATTCTCTGACCACGCTGTAGCCATGGTCCTCGACCCAGCGCTGAATGGCATGGCCGATGTCGCCCAGCGTCGCGCCAGGTTTCACCACCTCAATGCCTTTCCACATCGCTTCATAGGTGGTTTTTACCAGCCGGCGCGCCAGCGGGGAAACGTCGCCTATCAGGTACATCTTACTGGAGTCAGCGATCATGCCCGCTTTCTCGAGGGTAATATCGACGTTAACGATCATCCCGGAGCGCAGATGCTCGGTCGCCTTTGGGATGCCATGGCAGACCACGTCGTTAATCGAGGTGTTCAACACATAGGGAAAGTCGTATTGCCCCTTGCTGGCCGGGCGAGCGTGCAGCTGGTTGACGATAAAATCTTCCACTCGATCGTTGATTTCCATCGTCGTCACGCCGGGAACGATAAAGGTATCCAGCATGGCAAACACCGATGCCAGCAGCTGGCCGGCATGACGCTGGCGCGCGAGCTCATCGGCGGTTTTAATGATTATTGATGGCATTGATCACCTCCAGCAGACGGTCAGAGCCGGATTTCAGCATCAGCAGTTTGATCTGCTGGTGGTTAAGCTCGGGGTAGAGTTCGCTCATCATGCCCAGACGGATCCAGTATTCCGCCTGCGCATTGACGGAGCGGGACATGGCTTTGCTGGCATCACGAATGTCATCGTGCAGCAGATCGGAGATTTTGACGATTCCCATAGCAAAAACCCATATATGATTCGTATATGTATCGTATACCATCCAGCGCGGATTGTCCCTGGCATTTTGTGGCCTGGGTGGCGGACACCATGCAAAAAAGCCCGACCGGCGGGCTTATTTTTCAGCATGTGTTCGGGTTAAAAATTCGCGCTGTTTACCATGGCGAAAATTACCCATTAGGTTATCAGTATGCGGAATGAAAATAACATGATGGCGACGCATCAATATATTTTATGCAGGTGTTAATTTTGCGTATGAATATTCTCCCGTCAGGCCGGGAATCCGGGGGATTTACAGCGCGTCAGTGAGTTTATCCACCACCACTTTACCCGCATTATCAAACTGCGTAATGCGGAAGCTGTCGCTCCAGGAGCGGCGGGTGGTGAAGCGGTCAAACAGGGATACCCGACCTTTACGCTGGCCATCTTTACTTAAAATAACCCATTCGGTCACCGAAGAATAATGCTGACTATTGTCATGACGACTCTGTTGTTCAACCAGGCGATCTTCTTTTTCCACTTTTAAATAATCACGCAACATATTTAACCTCCATAGAAAGTATTATTAACATTACTCCTTTTATTTATTCTTTCAATCAAACTTTTTAATCAATAAAAGTAACTATTAGTGGGCGACCTAAGTGTGAAAATCGCCGAGTTTGTCACTCCCGAAGATGGCCAGGTCCACTACGCTTAACAGGCGTGTGCGCCGCGCGGTCGGCGCATGCCCGGGCCGGAAAGGCGACCATAAAACACCTTAACCTTGTATTCATTATGGGCGTGATTCTGTTATATCTAATGCGTTTTGCCACGACCGAGCCACAGAGAGCGCTGTACCATGAGTAACGATCACCTGACGGACATTGCCTATCGCCACTTTATTGAAAGTGTTAAAGATTATGCCATCTATATGTTGAGCGCCGACGGGACGGTCATCAGCTGGAACGAGGGCGCCCGCCGGGCAAAAGGATACCTGAGCGACGAGATCGTCGGTCGCTACTTCGGTCTCTTCTATAGCGAAGCCGAACAGCTCTCCAGGGTGCCGGCAAAAAATCTGCAAATTGCCCTGCGTAGCGGCCAGTTTGAAGGCGAAGGCTGGCGGTATCGTAAAGATGGCTCCCGGTTCTGGGCGCATGTCATGATCGATGCCATCCGCGATGAACAACATAACCTGCTGGGCTTTGCCAAAATTACCCGCGACATCAGCGAACAGAAGGCGATCAATGACCGCATCGCGTGGATGGCGCGCTACGATGCGCTGACCGGTTTACCCAATCGGGTGGAGTTCTTTGAGCGGGTGGAAAAGCTGATCACCGGTAATGACGCCCGCCGCTTTGCCGTTTTCACCATCGATTTAGATAAGTTTAAAGAGATTAACGATCTGCAGGGCCATCTTATTGGCGATCAGCTGCTGCAGCGCGTGGCAGGCGCCGTGCTGAAAACGCTGCAGAAGGAGGAGATGGTCGCCCGCTTCGGCGGCGATGAGTTTGTGGCCGTCAAACCTTTTGCCGATGAAAGCGAAGTGGACGCCTTTGCCACCCGTCTCTGGCACTGCTTCAGCGGTAAGCAGACGTTTGCCGCGACGGAAGTGATCCTCTCCGCCAGCATAGGTATCTCCGTCTACCCGGAGGACGGGACGGATATTAATACGGTACTGAGCAATTCCGATCTGGCCATGTATCGGGCAAAGAGCAGTCTCGACCACAAGATTTGCTGGTACGAACGTGAGATGGACGACAAGACGCGGCAGCGGAATATGATGGCCGCCGACATCCGCCGCGGTATTCAGGCGGGGAAGTTTTCGCTTCACTATCAGGCGATCCGCAACATTAAAGATCGTCGCATCACCGGTTATGAAGCGCTGTTGCGCTGGCAGCATCCGCAGCTGGGGGCTATCCCGCCGGAGGTGTTTATTCCCATCGCCGAAGAGAGTGGCGCTATTGTGCCATTAGGCTACTGGGTACTGGAGCAGGTGTGCAGCGAATCACTGGATAATCGGCTGAATAAAAAAATCTCAGTCAATATCTCACCGGTACAGTTACGTCACCGCAGCTTTATCGAAAAAGTCCGCGAGATCCTGATGCGAACCGCTTATCCGGTTAGCCTGCTGGAATTTGAAGTGACGGAGACGGCGTTTATCATCAATAAACAGCTGGCGTTCAGCGTGCTGCATCATCTGCAAAAGATGGGCATCAGTATTGCGCTGGATGATTTCGGCACCGGTTACTCCTCCCTGAGCATGCTGCGCGATTTTCATTTCGACGTCATCAAACTCGACCGTAGCTTTATGCAGGATGTGGAGAGCAATCCTCAGGTTCGCTCGTTCGTGCGGGCGATTATCTCGCTGGGCAACTCAATCAATACCCCGCTTATCGCCGAAGGGGTAGAAACCGAGGGGCAACGGCAGATCCTCGAAGAAGAGGGATGCGACGAAATGCAGGGCTTTCTGTTCGGCGAGCCGGTCGATGTTAAACATCTGCCACGGCAGAATTAACGCACCCGCCGTTGGCTGGTGGGCGCGGGATCGTTACTGATGCGCTAACGTAGGCTGCCCGGAAAGGTGTAGCAGCGCCGCGCGCAGGGAGACCTCGAACATCTGACCGTGCGTCAGGCCAGGGTAGCGCCAGAATTGCACCGTCAGACCGTTGCTGGCCAGCTGCTGCTGGGTCTGACGCAGTACGCCCAGGGAGGCTTCATGCCCGGAGGGCTCGCCAGCGGCTTTTCCGTCGCCTTCCAGCAGATACAGTGACGTCCCGATAAACGCGGTGGCATCAAGGGTCTGGGTGTCCTTCAGGGGAGACGTCTGCGCCTGGCCAAGCGACGGGCTGGCAGAATAGTAAATCCTGAAAAGGGAGTGGTTTCGCCACGCGTCGAGTACAAACAGACCGCCGTAAGAGTGGCCCCAGATAGCGCGCTGGCGGGGATCGATTTCCAGGTTAGCTTCTGTTAGCGGAACCATCGTTTCGCTCAGCAGCTGACGAAACAGATAGTTGCCTCCGGTTTTTCGCGGCGGCAGCGCGGTTTTCCCGGGGCGAGGTTCATGCGTCTTTAGCGGCGGAGTGTAATCCCAGGCCCGGGCGGCGGTATCGAAGGGCAGCGCCGTCTGGTAACCAATAGCGACGATGACCGGCGGGGAACCGGCGGAGAGCTGTTGCAGAAACGCGTCGTTGAGTTTATCCATCACCGCGTTGCCGTCCAGCATATACAGCACCGGGTAACCGGCGGCCGGCGGCGCTTTATCCGGCACCGCGGTCCACACCCGGTAATGGCGTTCGCCATCGGCAGAGTCGTACTGGCGCTGGGTAAAATGATAGAAAGCTGACCCTTTATCCGCAATATTCGGTCCCAGCGGCTGCAGATCCGGCCGGGCGAAACTGCCGCTGCTGTAGAAGAGCGCGCCTATCGCCAGCGTCAGCAATCCGTGCGTCTGCCGCGCTGTGATGATCCCTGAATCCTGCTTCACCTCGTCTGTCCTCCTGTTCTCTGTCATCTGGCTTTTTGCCTGGGCTGACACGTTAGCATAGCTTCATTGATAATGGTTCTCATTTCTTTTTATGCGCGCAGTAGCAGGTGGCATGCCGCTGAGGCTGGTGGCGGAATCAGACCAATAAATGGAGGGGCCGGGGGCAGCGCCCCGGCCGGTGGCGCACTTAATGGGGCAGTGCGTTATGCTGGAGGATCTTCAGGAAGTCATTTTTGTCAGAGATTAATGACAGCGCATTCGCGATCAGCTCATCGCTGAATATCGAGGCAATTTCTTTGAGCACGTCAATATGCTCTTTCTCTTTCGCAATCACGCCAATGGCAATAAACATCACGTTGCCGCGATCCCAGATAACGCCATCAGGAAACTGAAAGATCTCAATCCCGGTTTTAAGGATGATATCCGTCGCTGATTTCGGCAGATGCGGCAGGGTGATGCCATTGCCCAAAAAAGTGGAAACCTGATGTTCACGCTCCAGCAGAAAGTGAACGCACTCCTGATTGACATAGCCTTTGGCTTTACACTCCGCGCCAATCATGGCGATGACTTCCGCTTTATTACTGGCCTTGCAGCCGATGTGCAGATTATCCAGCGTGATGTTATCGATCATAGCCAACCTCCCTGGTGAGACGAGTGGATTTTTTATCCTCATGATTCGCTGACAGCTCTGCTTCTAACTGCTCCAGCGATTTATTGGAGGTCTCCGGCAGGGCGAACACCACGAACAGAATCGCCAAATAGTTGATGGCCGCGAAGATGAAGAAGACCGGCCCCAGGCCCAGTTTCGCCTGCAGCAGCGGGAACAGGTAGCTGACTACCGCGTTCATGATCCACATGAAAAATACCGAGATCCCCATCGACAGTCCGCGGAATTTCAGCGGGAACAGCTCGGCTAATACCACCCAGGTGATAAAGCCCATCGAGCCCTGCATCACGCCGACGAACAGCGCGCCCAGCAGCCAGATAGCGGTGGCTTTCAGATCGCCCACCAGGGTGTAGTCGACCGCGGCGATAATCAGATGCAGCGTGGCCATAATGGCGAAGCCGTAGATGATGATCGTCTTACGTTTGAAGCGGTCGACAAGGAACAGCACGCCAACCAGCATACCGCCGACGGAGAAGACACCGTTCAGCACGTTACAGATCAACGAGGTACGCTCTGAGAAGCCGGCGGTACTCAGGATTTCCGTACCGTAATACATAATGACGTTCACCCCGGTGGTTTGCTGCAGTGCGGCCCAGGTAATGCCCACCAGCAAAATTTTGAGGATCCATGGCGTTTTGAGGATAGTGGTGAAGGTGTTCTGAGTGCTGTACTTATTGCCGGCTTCAATTTTGATCAGGGTGGAGATGTCGTCATACTCTTTCTGTGCGCGTTCCGCCGGGCGGATCTGTTTGAGAATATGCAGCGCTTCTTCGTGGCGGTTTTTGCTGATCAGCCAGCGCGGACTTTCCGGCGCGCGCCACATACCAACAAACAGGCAGATAGCGGGGATCGCCTGCACCAACAGCATATAGCGCCAGACGTCCGGCAGATGGCCCCAGATGATGCCAATGATCGCGTTAATGGCAAACGCCGCCAGCTGGCCGATAACGATGGCGACTTCATTCAGGCCGGTCAGCTTGCCGCGCATCTCGGTGGGCGCCACTTCAGAAATAAAGGTCGGAGCGGTAACCGAGGCGCCGCCGACGGCGTACCCCAGCAGGGCGCGGGCAATCAGCAGGGTGGTGATATCGGGAGCCGCAGCGGAAAGCAGGGCGCCGATGAGAAAGATAAAGGAGAGGAAGAGTAAGTATTTGCGCCGGCCGAAGTAGTCGGCAAACTTGCCGCCAAACACGCTGCCCAGCGCGGCGCCGACCAGCAGGACGCTCATCACCAGCCCTTCGGTGGTCGGGGTCAGCGCCATGTACTGCTTCAGTGAGGAAAAGGCGCCGTTGATAACGCCAGTGTCGTAACCGAAAAGCAGGCCGCCGAAGGTGGCCACTAAGGTGATCTGATGAAGTCGTTTTCTCTGTTGCTGGTTCAGGTTTGTTATAAATGACATGGTAGTCCCTTTATTTTGTTGAACGACACAAGATAAAAATACATCTCCCCAGTCAGGATTTATCACGCCTGTGTTGTCGTATCTAACTGAATTAAATGATTTTCTTCTTTGTGTAATTGCTCAGCACATGGCAGGGTACGCTAAGCAATGGCGGTCAAAGAGGTTTACGGCTTGGTGGTGATATGGATGTTGTCGATATCCGTTCTCCTTTTCGGGGTTAGCGGTCTTCAGTGCGTCGGCAGGACAGCGCCCTGGTGCGGCATGTTGCTGTCGTTCCGGCGATTTACTGTGATAAGAATATGGCACAAAGAAATGGAACGAGCATGCTACAAGATCACATTATGAAAATTTAATTTCAAATCAGTGTTGCAGGAAGGTAAATACATGAAGCCAATCACAATGGCATGCAGCGCGATATCCCCATGAAAAGGGGGTTAATTTTGCGATTGAGTAATAATGATGTTGTTTTCAGTGGGTTAATGTAACTCAAAGAATACAACGCAGATCACATTTTTACGCCATAATATCGAAGAATAGAATTTATATTTCATTACTCCGATCAGGGAAAAGCGTGGCTGGCGACTCTGGGTCGTCGGTCTGGAGGGGGGAGCGCAGGCCATCGACGCGTCTGTGCGGAGGGAGGTTATGGGGCAGGCATTGCGGGACGGGTGCCGCTGATAACCCTGCGGAGAGAAGGTCTCCCGGCAGGGTTGCGGCAAAAAATCAGTGCAGCGCGGGCCAGTAACCTTCGTTGGCGACGATCAGCTCATCGAGGATCGCTTTCGCCACCGCGGCGCTGGGCACCGTTTTCGACAGGGTGATGGCCTGCCACAGTTTCTGGTAGCTGCCCTCGATCCAGGCGTCAACCACCAGCTTCTCCACCGCCACCTGCTGCTCCATCAGTCCTTTCTGGAACGAAGGGATTTTTCCCATCGCCAGCGGTTCCGGGCCGTTGACGCCCACCAGGCAGGGGACTTCCACCATCGCCGTCTCGTCAAAGTTGGCGATCGCCCCGTTGTTTTCCACGATCAACAGCATCCGCTCCTGGGTGTTAAAGGCGATGGCGCAGGCGAGGTCGACGATGAAGGTGGCATGGGCCCCGGCATGGAAATGCGCGCCTTCCGCGGTGCCGCGACGGGTGATCTCCCGGGCCATATCGAAGACCTCTTTTTCACGCCCGGCCATCACCTCGTTGGCCCGCGTAAAGTCCGGGTCAGAGTGCGCCACCTCGTAGTCAGGGTAGAGGTAGTATTTCAGGTAAGTGTTAGGCAGGGTCAGGGGATCAAGGGCAAACACATCCTTCACCTTTTTAAAGGTCTCGATCCAGCTCGGCGCCTTATGCTGAAAATCCTCTTTTGGGCTACTGTAACCCTGCTCCGCCACGTGACGCTTCAGCGCCGGCATCAGGTCGTTACCGGCTTTATCGGTGATGCTGGTCCACCAGCCAAAATGATTCAGGCCGTAGTAACGGACGTTCAGTGCCTTGCGGGACGGCAGACCGAGGATGTCGGCAAACAGCCCCTCGATGGCCACCGGCATATCGCAGATGTTGATAATGCGCGCGTCGGGACGCAGGCGACGGGTCGCTTCCGCGACGATGGCCGCCGGGTTGGAGTAGTTGAGCATCCACGCCCCCGGGGCGTACTGCTGCATATAATCGACCAGCTCCAGTACGCCGGCAATCGAGCGCATACCGTAGGCGATCCCCCCCGGCCCACAGGTTTCCTGGCCCGGCACGCCATATTTCAGCGGGATCTTCTCATCCTTTTCCCGCATCTCATACAGGCCAACGCGAATATGCGCCATCACAAAATCAACGTCGGTGAAGGCCGCCTGCGGATCGGTGGTATAGCTGAATTTTACCTGCGGGAAGCGTTCCGCCACCAGAATGGCGCAGGCGTCGCCAATGGTCTTCTGACGCTCGTAATGGTTATCGTACAGACGGATCTCCCGCAGGGGAAAGCGCGCCATATTTTCCAGCAGCATCATGACAATCCCTGGCGTATAGGTACTCCCGCCGCCGGCAATCGTGACCACAAAGTTATCTTTCATTTACCACCTCGTTATTCAGTTACACCCAGACTGGCGTTGACCGCCGTTCGAATTTTGTTAACCCCCAGGCCATAGATCACCTGGACATGATTGCCTTTAATCAGCACGCTGTTCCCGCCGCTCTCTTTCAACAGCGTCTGCTGGATGAGCGCGGGGTCGCGCACATCGACCCGCAGACGGGTAAAACAGTTTTCCACCGTACAAACATTCTCTTTACCGCCCAGCCCCGCAATCACCAGCGCGCCTTTGTCAGACTCGCCATGCGCCTGATCCATCTGTGGGGAAGACGCCGCATCGGCAGCGGCTTCGCGCCCCGGGGTAAGCATTCGCAGGCGGGTAATGCAGAAGGTGCCGACCAGGTACATGGTGGCGGTTTCCAGCAGGCCGAGCAGGACAAATACCGGCCAGCGCGTCACGCTGGCGCCGGCGGGCAGGTTATAGACGACAAAATCGATAAGACCGTTAGTGGCGCATACCCGCACGTGAAGCAGCCAGGCCAGCATCTGGAAGAAACCGTCCAGCAGGGAGTAGATAAGCCACAGCAGCGGGGCGGTGAAGATAAAGAGAAACTCAAACGGTTCGGTGATCCCCACCAGCACTGAGGTGACAATTAAGGGGATCAGCGTGACTTTGAGTCGCTGTTTATTCTCCGGTTTCGCCGTGCGGTAGAAGGCGAGCGCCATACCGGCGGTGCCAAAAATCTTCACCATCCCATAGGTTAAAAAGCGGGCGGAATCACTGAGCGCGTCAACGGGATGACGGGCGATTTCGGCGAGGAAAATAGGCTTGGCGCCAATGACGGTCTGGCCATCAATCAGCAGCTGACCGCCGATAGAGGTAAAGACAAACGGCGACCAGATCAGATGATGCAGCCCGGTGGGGATCAGGAACCGGTTGAGAAAGCCGTACAGGAAGACCCCGATGGCGCCAAACGATTTCATAAAGCCGGTCAGCGCCGAGATGCCCAGCTCCACCACCGGCCAGAGATAGACGGTGGCGATAGCAAACAGGCCCACCAGCGGCAGCATCACGATCAGCACCAGCTTGCTGTTGCCGTAGATCGACAGCGCGCCGCGAAATTCGATGCCGACCACGCGATTGTGAACAAAGGCGACAGCGCAGCCAAGGATAATACCGAGGAACACGCCCATATCGATGACCTGAAAACCGAAGATATAGGTTTGTCCGCTGCCATACAGTTGCGCGTTGGTGGCCCCGGTCGCCAGGCGATGGGTCAGGGTCAGCCAGCTGTTGTTCGCCGCCAGGTAGACCAGCCAGGTCATGGCCGCCACGAAAGCGGCTTCGGCTTTGCGGGTTTTCGCCAGACCGCTTGCCAGCCCGAGGCAGAACAGAAACCCGAGATTGTTCATCAGCGCCCAGAGCATGCTGGAGACGAATTTCCCTAACAAATAGATCCCGCTGCTTTCCTCCACCCACAGCCGGTTGGTGGTCATGCTGAACAGGGCGATCAACAGGCCGATAGCCGGCAGATACAGCACCGGCCCGATCATCGCCTTGGAAAAGTCCTGAAGCTTTTTCACGCCAATCATGGTTGTCCTCTCGTCTTCATAGCCTGCTGTCATCACCTGATCAATAGGCTTATCAGACTAGGAGCAGACCACCGGGATCCCGAGCAGGAAAATGGCCATCTGTGACGAAAGTCATATATATTGTTGCAGGAGAGATATATAAATATAGCCATTTTTATAGATGAGTTAACGTCTGATTTTTCGCATAAAAGTTAAACTTTATCTATAAATACAATGCGTTATTTGTGGTTTCTTTCTACGCCCTCCATCTCACCGAGACATCTAAAAGTGATTTATAAAAAGATTGCCACCGAACTGAAGGCCCGTATCAACAGCGACGACTACGCCGTCGGGGATATGCTGCCCAGCGAAAAAGCGCTGGCTGCGGAGCTGCAGGTCTCAGTGATGACGCTGCGCAAAGCGCTGGCGCTACTGGAGGAGGAAAAGCTGATCGCCCGGCGGCACGGCAGCGGAACCTGCATTGTGCGTAAGAGTAACTATCATGGCGGCGAGCTGGAGGGGTTTAACTACCAGATGCAGGTGGTGGGGGTCACCAACTACCGTAATAAGGTCATTGAGTTCACGTTGCTTGACGCCCCGCCGGCCATTGCCCAGCAGTTAAAGATCCAGCCGGGAGAGAAAGTCTACTACGTCAGGCGGCTGCGCCTGATTGATGAGGTCCCGATCCTGGTGGAGAACAGCTACATTCCGTACGCCGCTTTTCCGTGGCTCAGCGTGGGTAACCTTGAGCAGTCTAAGTTCAACTATTTCAAAAAAGAGTGCCATATCACCATTATCGAGAGCCACCGCAGCTATACGCCGGTGCTGGCGACCCGCGAGCAGGCGGAGCTGCTGCAGGTGGCGCCTAACAGCCTCCTGCTACGGGTGCAGTCTGTCAGCTACGCCCAGAACCGGGCGATCGTTGATTTCTCAGAGATCTACCAGAACACCAGTAAATACAATGTGAAGCACATTACCCGCCGCTAGGCCGATCCCCCCAGCAGCCCCCGGAGGACAAGCTCCAGCCCCAGCGCCAGCAGGAACAACAGAAAGCCCTGACGAAAGCGCTGCGGGCTGAGACGCGAGCGGATCCGCTGTCCCAGCCACATACCGAGCAGCGCGGGCAACAGCGCCAGCGCCGACAGCAGCAGCGACTCTGCGCGCCAGCCAGCGTGCAGGGAGAGGCCGGCCGCCATCGCCAGAGTGGAGAGGGTGAACGACAGTCCCAGGGCCTGTACCAGCTCGTCGCGACGAAAGCCCAGCGCCTGCAGCCAGGGCACCGCCGGAATAACGAATACCCCGGTCGCCCCGGTGATCAGTCCGGTCAGTCCGCCCATCAGCGGCGACAGGCGCTTTTCCACGCGGGCTGAAACCTGCACCGCCGGACCACGGAGCGCGTATCCGGCATAAGCTATCAGCACGGCGCCCAGCGCCAGCGCCGACCACCGCGGGTTCAGGTGGATGAGCAGTGACGACCCCGCCAGCGTGCCGATAATCATCCCGGTCATCATTAACCAGAGGCGACGCACAATCTGCGCCAGCGCGGGGCCTGCCAGCAGCTGCCAGAGATTGGTTAACAGCGAGGGGAGCACCAGCAGGGCCGCCGCGGCCGGTGGCGGCATCAGCAGTCCAAGCAGGCCCATCGCCACGGTGGGCAGTCCCATGCCGGTCACCCCTTTGACCAGCCCGGCGGCGATAAAGATCAGCAGTAAACAGAGAGTGTGAAGATCAAACATCATGGCTCACTTATCGGCTCAGAGAAGGCCATTGAAACAACTGGTCGCCGGGTGGACAATGCGGTATGTTGCCCGCAGGCTACGGTAAAACCGAAGGGAAAGGAGGGCGTTATGCGACTGGATCTCGCCGATCTGCGACTGTTTATCGCCATCGTGGATAGCGGCAGCATTACCGGCGGGGCGGCGGCGGCCCATCTGGCGCTGGCCTCCGCCAGCGAAAGGCTGCGCAAAATGGAGGCGGAGGTCGGTGTGCCGCTGCTGCACCGTCATGCCCGGGGGGTGACAACGACCGAGGCCGGGGAGGTGCTGGCGCGCCATGCTCGTCCGTTGTTAGAGCAGCAGCGGCGTCTGCGCCAGGCGATGCACGCCTTCGCCCGCGGTCAGCAGGGCACGCTGCGCCTGTTTGCCAATACCTCGGCGATGTCGGCTTTTCTGCCGGGCAAGCTCGCCACGTGGATGGCCGCGCATCCCGGGATACAGATCGACACCGAAGAGCGCACCAGCGCAGATATTGTCAGCAGCATTCTGGCTGGCGTGGCGCAGGTCGGGGTGGTGTCCGATGCGGTCGCCCCCGGGCCGTTGCGCCTGGAGCCCGTCGCGGAGGATCCCCTGGTGCTGATCGTGCCGCCGGCCCATGCCTTGAGTGACGCCGCCGAGGTGGCTTTCGCAACGATCATCCATGAGCCGCTGGTCGCGCTCTATCAGACCAGCGCGCTGCAGCAGCATATCGAAGAGCAGGCCGCCGGAGTCGGCCAGGCGCTGAACGTCCGCATCAGGATGAGCCATTTTGAAGGGCTTTGCGAGATGGTGGCTCACGGCGCCGGCGCGGCGATCCTGCCGCGCGTTATTGCCGAACGCTACCAGCCGCGCTACCGGTTCGCCGTTATCACATTGCAGGATCGCTGGGCGCTGCGTCGGCTGTGCCTGTGCTATCAGGATGACGAACGCCTGTCGCCAGCGA
This sequence comes from Klebsiella sp. M041, assembly GCF_059759695.1. Classification (NCBI taxonomy): domain Bacteria; kingdom Pseudomonadati; phylum Pseudomonadota; class Gammaproteobacteria; order Enterobacterales; family Enterobacteriaceae; genus Klebsiella; species Klebsiella sp. M041. The sequence continues at coordinate 13,583 of NZ_JCAXWU010000009.1, read as the reverse complement.
TACGCCGCTTGCTGGAGTGGCTCCGCCAGCCCTGAGCCGCGATAAATGTGGCTATCATATAGTGACAGTGTCACTTTATATGGCGGTTATTGCTACTGACATCCGTGCCAGAGATGCGATAGTAGACGTCCGCCATTTATTAACACGCGAATCAGGACAGACAAGATGAGTACATTACCAAAAGTCGCGGTGCTGGGACTCGGCGCCATGGGACACGCTTTTGCCAGCAATCTGCTGAAGAAGGGCTTTACCGTCGCGGGCTGGAACCGTTCGCCAGCGCGCGGCGAGGATTTACAGGCGCAGGGATTATCCCTGCACGCCACGCCGCAGCAGGCGGTGGCCGATGCCGAGGTGATCATCAGTATGCTCGCCGATGGTCAGGCTACCCTGCAGGTACTGGCGCAAATAGCGCCTGCCTGTCAGCCGCAGGCGATCTATTGCCAGATGGGCACCATCGGCCTGGCGGAGACCCAGGAGGCTATCGCTTTGTTGCGGGAGCGTCAGCCGGCGATGACCTTCGTCGATGCCCCGGTTTCAGGGACCAAAGCCCCGGCGGAGAAGGCGCAGATCCTGGTGCTCGCCAGCGGAGATCGTGAAAAGTGTGGCCCGGCGGAACAGGTATTTGCCGCTATCTCACGTGGGACGCAGTGGTTTGGCGAGGCGGGCAACAGCCAGAAAATGAAGCTGGTCCTCAATGCCTGGCTGATTGCGATGATGCAGGGCATCGCGGAAAGCGCACAGCTGGCGAAGACGCTGGGCTTTACCCCCGACCAGCTGTGGAGCGCCCTGGAGGGCGGCCCGCTGGCGGCGCCGTATGTCAAAGTCAAACTGGACGCCATCGCCAATGAGCAATTCGCGCCGCAGATGCAGCTGGCGCATGCGCTGAAAGATGCCCGGCTGGCCTTGTCCCTGTCCGAGCCGCACACCATGCCGGGACTGGATAACATCGCCGAACTGTGGCAGCAGGCGGCGGATGCGGGATTTGCCGGGCAGGACCTGTCCTCGATATATCAGTGGCTGTCGACGTCGGCGAAAGCATAGTGTAGCGCCCTCAGGAAAAAGTGGCCTCGGCGGCCACTTATCCAGAGGGGAGTTATTTTCCGGAGAGCGCCGGGGGAGTGTCGATCCCTTCGTCAATGCGCTTGATCATATAGGGAAAGAACGGATTGGAAGACTGGCGCATCAGCGAGTCCAGACCCACAACCAGCACAGAACGCTCGCCGCGAGCTGCAAACGTGCCAAGGCTGATCCCGTATTGATTCAGCGGATGGGGATAGCGCCCGTACAGCGAATCGCTCAAGGGGAAGGGGAGCGCGACATGCGAAAGAGAGTAGACGTCCGGTAAATAGTGCATTCCCTGCAGCTTTTCCACCGTGGTGTCTGTTTTCCCGGCGCGGGTGGTGCGAATTTCCATCTCTGTACTGGCGGAATTGGCGTTAGTGATGATCGTGGTTTGATAAGCCCGCGGCGCCGCGGGCAGCAACCGCGCCAGCGCGGTGTAAGACGTCCGGCGTAATAATGAATTAAACCTGACCGCATGATTTAAATCGAACAAGACAATTTCACTGCCATTATCCGGTAAGCGGTTATACAGCGCTGTCACGATCGCCCGCGTACTGACCGTTGAATCCACCACGGACTGAAAGGTCAATACCGGCGGTAAGCTGTTAAGCCTATGATTTCTCGAATCCGTCACTATCTGCTTTTGCAGCGCTTTGGTCAGCAGAAACGACTGACGGGCGGCGTTCGTCGGGAAGGAGTTATATTTGAACGGATTAAACTCAGGCATGATGTTTAACCATGCGGCTTTCGAGAAGGCGGGAAGAAACGCGGGCCAGCCCGCGAGGCCGGAAAAGCGCGCGAAGCGGGTAATACCGACCATTGGAGAAATCAGGATCACCCGCTGGGGTTTTGCCAGTTCGGCATTATCCAGCGCGTCCAGCGAATACTTCATTGCCAGCGCGCCGCCGTTGGAAAATCCGACGATATGCAGGGGCGCATCATGCCCCGTCAGTCGTTTCGCTTCTCTCACCGCCAGGCGCGTGGCGGCCAGCCAGTCCTGCCAGTCCACGTCGGTCAGCCCGGCGGGTACCGTCCCGTGGCCCGGTAATCTGATACCGATGGCGACATAACCCTGTTGCCGGTAATTTTCGGCGATATGCCGCAGACTGTAGGGTGTATCCGTCAGGCCATGCAGCAACACCACAGCGCCTTGCGGTTTGCCATCCGGCATCATGATATATGACCGATTCCAGTTGGTGGGAAACGAGTCCGGATAGATGGGGCTGTGACTGTAGTAACGATTCAGTTCGGTTTGCTGTTCAGCGTCCAGCTTATCGGAAACCTGGCGTTTTACCTCACCGAAGAGCGCATTCTCTTTGTTGAGGTAATCGTTCCAGTCAGCATTGTCGATTTCATCCGCGCCCATTTCATGCGGAACCCAGGTATGCCAGGGCTGCAGTTCGGGCCCGCGCTGAATGTCATAAACGCGTAGTCCCAGAGCGCCAACAATCAACAGCAGCAGGGACAACACGATACGTTTTAACCAGGTTACCCATTTCAACGCGTGGCTTCCCTTCTTAATGACCTGTTTTCTGAGTATAAATAATCATAGTCAGGGAAGGTTTACTTTTTATTAGGTTTCCTGTTACCCAAGCGTTGCAGCAGCAGGTGAGCAAGTTCTTTATCTTGCAGCGAATAACCTGGCAGAACCCTGAGACGAGGATACGACGGCACGCCACTCATTTTTCATGAATCTCGCCGGAGGAAGTCATTCTCAGCTGTAGCAACAGGCTAAACGATGCAGGTAAAACGGTCAGTGTAACCAGCGTGGCAACCAGTACTCCCCCGATAATCGCATAGGCCATCGGTCCCCAGAATACCTGATGAGAAATGGGGATCATTCCCAGAATGGCTGCACAGGCAGTCAGGCAGATGGGGCGCGCACGATGCTCTGCGGCCGCAATAATGGCGGCATCGCTTGCCATCCCCTGAGCAAGATTGCTATCCACCTCGCTAATCAGTATGACGGCGTTACGAATGATCATGCCAGCGAGCGCAATCACGCCAAGCAGAGCGACAAATCCCATTGGTGTTCCGCCAGGTAACATAGCCAGCACGATACCCGGTAAACCAAACGGGGCCATCAGTATAGCCAACACAATACGGGAATAGTTGCGCAACTGGAGCATCAACAGCAAGAGCATGATGACCAGTGTCACCGGTAGAACCGCATAGACCGAACTATTACCTTTTTCAGATTCAGCAACCGCGCCCCCTTCTTCAATGCTGTAGCCTTCAGGCAGTTCCGCGCGCAACCTGTCTACCGCTGGTCGCAACGCTGCGGATACTGCTTCGGCGCGAAGTCCCGGGGCGAGGTCAGTTTGCACGGTGATGAAAGGCAAACGCTGTCGACGCCAGATAACCGGATCATCCACGCCCCAGACTGGCGTGGCAAAGGCGCTGAGGGGGATTTGTTTACCGTCATTCCCCTGAATAGTCAGCGAAAAGAAGGTGGCGAGGTTAAGACGCTCATTGTCCCTGGCCCGGAGCACCACATCGACAAGGCGGTCATTATCGCGAACCGACGTGACTATACTGCCGGACCAGACGGTATTGAGCATCCGGGCCAGACTTTCTGACGACACGCCCGCAGCCCGGGCGGCGGTCTGATTGACCTTGAGGGTAATGACTCTCTCCGGTTCGCCTGCCGTCTGATTAACCTCGCGGGAGGAGGGTGACCGGCCAATGACTTCGCTCAGGCGGTTCGCGATCGACCTGACCTTCAGATAATCTGGCCCACTCACCCGGTATTTGACTGGCCAGCCGACGGGGGGCCCAAGTTCCAGGGGCGATACGCGAGTGATGATGTCGCTAAAGCGCGTAGCCAGTATCCTGTTTAACTGTCGATGAAGACGATCCCGCGCTTTAAGATCTTTAGCCACCACCACCATCTGGGCGATATTTTCATTTGCCAGAAGCACATCCATAGGCAGGTAAAAACGGATCGCTCCCGACCCAACGTATGTCGAAAAGCGCTCAACGTTGCGGTTGCCTGCCAGGGCCTTCTCCAGCTGTTCAGCCCTATTTTGCGTTTCCGACTGCGAGGCATTGGCCGGTAGCGTCAGGCTGACCAGCAATTCTGGCCTGTCGGAGGCGGGGAAAAACTCCCCCTGCATAAAGGTTGTTCCGTAAACGGACAGACCAAGCGCAATGAGAGCAATACACACGGTGGCGAAGCGGTAACGTAACGCCTTGCGCAGTAGCCACTGGTATCCGCGGGCCATCCGTCCAGGACCTTTCGACTTCTGTCTGATGTTGTCAGATAACAGCCACGTCCCGGTTAACGGTGAAAACAGGATCGCGACACCCCATGAGCACAGCAGGGCGATGAGCACCACGGCAAACAGGGAAAAGCAATATTGACCGGCGCTGGACGCAGCAAATCCCACGGGAATAAACCCGGCAATCATCACAAGGGTGCCCGTCAGCATCGGAAATGCGGTCGTTTTAAAAGCCCGGGTAGCCGCCTGCCGGCGGGAATCCCCGGCTTCCAGACCAGAGACCATGGTTTCCACGGTGATCATGGCGTCATCGACGAGCAGACCCAGCGCGATAATCAATGCGCCGAGAGAAATACGCTGCAGACCTATTCCTGCCAGCATCATTCCCGTAAAGGTCATGGCCAGAACCAGTGGGATGGCCGCAGCCACGACCAGCCCAGCTCGTAAACCCAGCGAGACAAACGAAACGGCCAGGACGATCGCCACGGCTTCGATAAGCACCCGGATAAACCCGCTTACGGCATCGCTGACCACCGCTGATTGATCGGCAACCTTGACCATCTCAATACCGTGCGGCAGCGTGACGCTGATGGCATGCATTTTGGCATTCAGCGCGGCGCCGAAACGCAGCATATTACCCGTCGGCGCCATCGAGATAGCCAGCCCGATGGCGGGTTTGCCGTTGACCCGGTAAACCGGCTGGGGAGGCTCGGCGTTTTCCCGGCTAACGGTGGCAATATCCGTCAGCGGAAGGTAACGATCGTTAATACGCAGCGTGACGGCACGTAAGCTCGCTTCAGAAGTCAGTTCCCCGCTGACCTTTATCGCCATATTTTCCTGTCCGGTGCGGATCATACCTGCCGGGACAATCGCATTTTGTGCTCTGAGGGCATCCGCTACCTGCTGGATGTTCAACCCCATACCTGCCAGACGCGCCGGGGAAAAAGAGAGAACTATCTGTTCCTGCTGCTCACCCAGCAGGCTGGTTTTTCCGATATCCGGTAACGACATGAGTTCCCGGCGAATGGTCTCAACACGGTCCCGGACCTCCCGCAGGGTATAGCCCTCAGGTATAAATCCATAAATCGTACCGAACGTGTCATCAAATTCGTCGTCGACGGCGGGGCCCTGAACGCCTTCTGGCAACGATGGGGCAATGTCCTGCATTTTCTTACGTACCTGATACCAGATATCCGGCACCTTTTCCGGCGGGGTATCGTCACGGAGATTGACATAAATAACGGATCTTCCGGCACGAGTTTCACTTTCGAGATAATCAAGCCAGGGGGTTTCCTGCAGCTTTTTTTCCAGCGTATCGGTCAGCAGTCGGGTGGTATCCGTCACGGATGCCCCGGGCCATTGCGCAGAAACAACGGCCGTTTTAATCGTAAACGCCGGATCTTCGTTACGTGGCAGCTTCTCATAACAGAACGCGCCCATAGCCATGATCAGCAGCATGAAGAAACTGACCATCTGTTGATTATTTAGCGCCCAGGCGGACAGGTTAAATTTCTCATTCAATACGGGTTTCATGATTCGCGCTCCCCGGCAATCACCGGCTCGCCGGAGCGTAATTTACTCACGCCGGCGGTAATCACCCGGTCGCCTGGTTCAAGGCCGCCGGAGATAATAACCGCGGTGGCGGTATAGTATACTGGCACCACCACGCGAAGCTGGGCCTGCGACCGTGGGTTAATTACATAAACCGCCGGTTTGTCGCCGACGCGGCTCAGCGCTGAAGCGGGAAGGGCGTATCCATGCGGGCCGGTTGCGGGTAACGTGACGGTAACGCTGGCGCCCAGCGCCATCGCCAGCGGTGGGTTTTGTAGGGTAGCCCTGACGCGCCACGTGCGGGTCTGAGGATTGGCCTGCGGGCTAATATCTCTTACCGCGGCGGACGCTTGCACCGACGGGTCGCTGAGGAGAGAAACTCGCAAGCCAGCATGCTCCTGTGGCGGGATCGCCTCGGGTTTAGCGATATCAAACACCACATCGCTGGCTTCACCGGTCGCCAGCGTCAACACCGACTGACCACCACTGACCACCTGACCCGCAGAGGCGCTGACTTCGGTGATCACGCCGCTTTGCGGCGCCATCAGACGCGTCCAGCCAAGGCTTTCGCGGGCATTACGCAACGCGGACTCGCTGTTTTTTAAACGCGCGCGGGCGACAAGCCAGTCTGCGCGGGCGGTATCGAGCTGCGTGCGGGCAATCGCGCCAGTAGGCATGAGCTTTTGCATTCGGTTGACGTTAAGTGCAGCAACCTGAGCAGCGGCTTTGGCTCCTTCATAGTCAGCCTGTGCGCCATCGAGCTGATTCTGATTGGTTGTATTTTCAAGCGTGGCCAGCAGTTGCCCTGCATTGACCCGATCGCCAATATCGACGCTACGCGTCACTATCCGGCCGCTGGTACGAAAGCTGAGAATCGTTTCATCGTGCGCATGGATCTCTCCGGTTCTTTCCAGGGCGGGAAGGGTTTGCGCTGAGCCAACAACAACGTAGCGCACCGTTCGCACAGGATCAGTCGTATTACCCTGGTTGTCCCCGCATCCGGGCAGCAGAAAAATCACCACCGAAAGAAGGGTCAGGGGAAGAAAGTGCAGCCAGGAAAGGGTGCGCGCCACGTCGTACAAATGGTGCAGACTGTGGCGGAGGGAGAGTAAAAATTCATCTGACATAACGCCGCTCCATAAAGGTTATGGCGTTATTAAATGTGCGCTTAGTCGAGAAAGATTCGACGTTTTGTCAAGGTATTATCAAGAGCGGCTATTTTCCATCTCAGACGACGTCCAGGGTAACAAAATGTTGACTGCGAGTCCGCCGGTTTCAGGTAACGACGCGCTGATACTGCCTCCATGAGCCTGACAGATCGCGCTAGCGATGGATAAGCCGAGACCGCTGCCGCCGGAGTGGCGGGCACGCGACTGCTCCTCCCGGCTAAAACGGTTGAACATTTCCGGCAGGAACCGGGGGGATACCCCCGGGCCGTCATCGCGAAATTCGAGGTAATATTGCCCGCTGGCGTAGTGCAGCGTGACATCAAGATGGCCGCCATCACGCCCGTAACGGAGGGCATTTTCCATAAGGATAGTAAACACCTGGCCCATACGGAACGTATCGCCTTTGAAGGGACACGCCTGAGAATGATGAAGCCTGATGGTAAAACGATGTGCATCAGCCTGGGGCATGATCCATGTCGCCCGTTCCTTAAGCAGCTCATCCAGACGAAAGGGTTCGTTTTCCAGAACCAGATTCCCGGCATCAGACAGTGAGAGCAGATGAAGTTCATCGGTCAGGCGATTCAGGTGCTGAAGCTGTTTCATTACCATTGCCAGTTGTTCCGGGCTGGCATCAAACACGCCATCCAGCATACCCTGCAAACGTCCGATAGCGGCAGTCAGGGGGGAGCGAAGCTCATGCGCCATGGCCACATGAGAGGTACGTAACTCTTTTTCATAGCGGGCCAGTTTCCCCGTCATGGTATTAAAGTCACTGGCAAAGCTGACCATTTCAGCCGGCGCATTCCTGATGAGCTCTGCCTGGCGGCCAAATTGCCCTTCGGCGACGTCCTTTGCCGCATCACGCAACCGGCTGAACTGCAGCGCCAGTGGCCTGGCATATCTCAACCCCATCACCACAATAAAAGGGATCATGACCAGGACCAGTAACGCCACGGTGACCCAGTCCGCCGAGGCGATGGAGGGTGTTGAATAACTCAACCCCCACCAGGTATCGACGATTTGATGGAAGCGCGCCGGGTCCGCCTGCGGGTTCTGGCTGAGCGCAAGAAACTCTTGTCGGACCGATGCCGGCATTCTGCCCATGATCCAGTAATTCTGCACCGCATAACGTAGCCACATACAGGTCGCTATGACAATTACGCTTCCGATGGCCAGCGCTAATATACGTGCGCAAATCCAGCGCCACAGGGAGGAGTAGCGGTTTTTTGTCATGGTTGTCTGAACCTGTAGCCTACGCCGCGAACGTTAACCAGCACGCCGGAAATACCCGCCGCTTCGAGTTTTTTACGCAGGTTATAAATATGGGTATCCACCACGCGCTCCAGGGCTTCACTTTCCGGCAAACAGTGTTCCAGTAAATGCTGGCGGGAAAAAGGTCGTGAAGGAGAGCGCATAAGCGTGGTCAGTAGCGAAAATTCGGTTGGGGTGAGGTCCAACGTCCGCGGTGTGCTGTTCCCGGCGACAATACTCGCCACGATGGCCGTAACATCCACTTCAAGTGATTGCCAGCGAAGGATCTCTTCCTTTGTTTCCGTTTTATTGCTGCGACGCAATACCGCCTGCACCCGGGCCACAACTTCTCCCGGATGGTAAGGCTTAACAACATAATCATCAGCGCCATAGCGCAGAGCGCCAATACGATCGGGAGTATCTCCCATGGCGGTGACCATGATCACCGGAACATCATTTTTACGACGCAGGCCAGCCAGGACTTCGGTGCCGTTAAGCCCCGGAAGCATCACATCCAGCAGGATCAGATCGGGTTTCCACCGGTGCGCCATATCCAGCCCGGAAAGCCCATCTCCGGTAATGACGACATCGTAATTTTCACGGCGTAAGTAGGCTTCGAGCACGCCAGCCGCATCGGCGTCATCTTCAATAATCAGCACTCTTCTGGACAACATCCGTTCACCTTGACCGATTCTTAACACTATCCCGACGATTCATTGATTTTGCCAAATCATACTGCGCCAACATTTTGTGGCAGCTCCTGCCTCAGGAGAAACCAGCATCCGTGAGGAGAACAGTATGATAGCGATAAAAAAAGCCCTGTATATGACCGTACCGCTTTTGACGGCCATCACATCCTGTGTACAGGCAAATGATGACGCCTCTTCCGGCTCTTTCACTATCGGGCTGGGAGGACGCTACGCTCCGCGATACTCAGGTTCAGACAAGCAGGTATGGCAGGTGGTTCCGGTGCTTCAGGGTCGTAACGGCGCTTTCTTTATTGATACGCAGAAAGGGGTAGGGTATGACCTGCAGAACGCCAGCGGCTGGTACGTCGAACATACGCTGGGATACGATCTGGGAAGGAGGGATAAAAACGCCAGCTGGCGGGCAGGGGCAAATAATCTGAAAGGGATGGGAGACATTGACGTCTCACTGAATACGGCCCTTGCCGTTGGCTGGCAGGCGCTTTCGTGGCTCAGTGTTGAAGGCAAAGCGACGCTGCCTTTAACGGACAGCCAGGGGGTAAGCTACCAGGCATCCTTGACGTTGCTCCCTGTACAAACTGACCAGGACACGGTCGCTTTTCAGACGGCGGCCCTGTTTGGCGACAACCGTTACCTGAATACCTGGTATGGGGTGGATCCGCAGCAGAGCCAGCGCTCAGGTTATAGCCGCTATTCAGCACCGGGGGGATTTTATGGCATAGACAACAGTCTGACCTGGAGTCACCAGTTTGATGCCCACTGGGGCACGCTCCTGAGCGCTGACTATACCTGGCTTGGGGAGCATGCCAATCAAAGCCCGATCGTGTTACGACGTAACGAGGCGGCACTGACAGCAGCAGTGACATGGACATTTTAGGGCGGAGAAAGTGCGGCGTGCGGTTTGCCGGGAACGGTTAAAATTGAGTGAGTCGGCATTATCTGGCAGATAGGCAACCAGAAGCGAAACATGTTGTTAACCGCGCCGGAAGACCTGGTGCGGTCCTCGTGTCGCCGACGTACGTTCGGTTATTGATCCCAACGACGATCGAGAGCGACGCAAACGTGCCGGAGGAGTTTTATGAACAACGCCATAGCTGTTCCGTCGGGAAGTTTTTGGACACGTCGTTCGTCGGCATGAGAATACCGAATCCACCAATAACAACACCAATCCGCTTTGTAAGGTTATCATCTTTATTACTCCAGCCGTCATCAACTGTCACCCGCCCTTGCTGAAGTTATCTCGATATTACGCTACCGTAATGCCTCTTAGCTTTATTTCGAAGCGGCCACTCCGGGCGGAAGTAATATAATTCACTACCGATTTCACTTGTGGCTGTGGAGAATTTATTGAAGCTTACCAGCTGACTTTCTCAGCACAGTAATATCCCTCTTGGGTGACTCCCCGAACATCCGCGTATATTCCCGGCTGAAATGGGATAAGCTTTCGTAACCGACAGCATAGGCTGCTGTGGTGACATCGTAATGTTCATTCAGCATCAGTCGCCTGGCTTCATTGAGGCGCAGCCATTTCTGATACCGGAGCGGGCTCATTCCCGCAAGCTGCCTGAAGTGTTGGTGAAAAGAGGGCGTGCTCATTTGCACCCGACTTGCCAGTTCCTCTACGCGTAAAGGTGACGCAATATTGGTTTTTAACCAGTCGATAGCTTTACCGATACGGTAGCCATGGCCGTCTACTGCTGCAATCTGTCTGAGATGATCGGACTGATCGCTCATCAAAAGCCGGTAATGTATCTCCCTTTGAATCAGCGGCCCGAGAACAGGAATGGCTTCAGGCTCGTCAAGCAAAGAAAGCAGACGGCAGAAAGGTTCCAGCAAAACATTAGTAACCGTTCCTATACCGACACCCGTTCCCGCGTCTCGTTTTTTGACCGGCGGCAGGCTTCCCTGGGCAATTAATTCCATCAGCACACGCTGGTCAAGTTTATAGGCTACGCCGACGCAGGGCCGGGATGTCGAAGCCTGTAAAACCTCCGAGCTGGCTGGCAGGTCAAGGGAGGTGATCAGGAATTTTTCCGCATTGTATTCGTAAGGTTCACCACCAACCCACATGATCTTCGCGCCATCGGCCACCAGAACGATACTGGGAGGGACCAGGCAGCTCACCGGAGGAGCGGGTTCGTTTCGGCGGAACAGTTCGAGTCCTTCTACCGCTGTTGGGAAATCACCGGTGCCCGGAGTGCGCTGAGCAATATCGCGGGAAAGCACGCCGAGTCGTTTTTCAACCGTCTTGTCAGAAATCATTCTGTAATACCTCACGTTTATTGCGGCTTTTGACGTTAACAACTTAGCAGCGATGAAAATTGAAATATACGCTTTGAGATCAGGTTCAGAGGATCAGGCAAATAATGCAGAGTATTTTAATAACACCTTTCATTAAAGACACTCAAAATAACAACACTGAAATGAGGCAGTGTCCTGTAAGTCAGGGTTCACCGCGAGCCAATTTAAACCGTTCAGGTTAAAGCCATTTTTAACTGTCAGACAGGTTATCCGGAGGAGACATACGTGAAAGAGTTTACTTTCTACAACCCAACCCGAATCGAATTCGGTTCCGGAAAAGAGAGTTGTAACTGAAATACTCATGCATGCTGTCTGAAACTATCCCTCAACATCCAATGAAAGGTTTTAATATCATGACGCTAAAATCTTCAACGCGCTTTTTTAATCGCGCACTCATCGCCGGAGCGATGGCTCTGATTTCAACAGAAGCTGCGGTCGCCCAGCCGGCACCAGGCACAGCAGATTCTTCTGTCCGTCTGGTTCAGACGTGGGATAAAACTTTCCCAAGGAGCGATAAAGTGGATCATCAAAAAGTTACTTTTAAAAACCGTTACGGCATTACACTGGCCGCAGATATGTATCTACCTAAAGATCGCGGAAACAAGAAGCTTGCTGCGCTTGTGATTTCCGGGCCTTTTGGCGCGGTAAAAGAGCAGGCCTCAGGTCTCTATGCTCAGACCTTAGCCGAGCGCGGATTCGTGACGCTGGCATTTGATTCGTCTTATACCGGTGAAAGCAGTGGTGAACCCCGCAATATCGCCTCACCTGATATCAATACCGAAGACTTTATGGCCGCAGTCGATTTCATTGGACTGCAACCTTATGTGGATCGTGAACGTATCGGTGTCATTGGTATCTGCGGCATGGGTGGGATTGCCCTCAACGCTGTTGCCGTGGATAAACGCGTAAAAGCTGTAGTTGCCAGCACCATGTATGATATGAGCCGCGTGATGTCGAAAGGCTACAATGACAGCGTAACGCCGGAGCAACGCGAACAGGCGCTTGAGAAGATGAGCCAACAGCGCTGGGAAGATGCGGCAAACGGCAAGCCTGCATACCAGCCAGCCTATAATAAACTGAAGGGCGGGGAAGCACAGTTCCTCGTGGACTATGCGGATTACTACATGACCAAACGCGGTTATCATCCACGAGCCGTCAACTCTGGCAATTCATGGTCGGTGACAACGCCGATGGCCTTCATGAATTTCCCGCTCATGACCTATATCAAGGAAATTTCTCCGCGTCCGATCCTGTTCATCCATGGCGAAAAAGCGCATTCGCTTTACTTCTCTAAAACGGCTTATGAAGCGGCAAATCAACCAAAAGAGCTTCTGATTGTTAAAGATGCCACACATGTCGATTTATATGATCGTATGGATAAGATCCCGTTCGATAACATCACTGCATTTTTTAACAAAAATCTTAATAAGTAAGCCATAGCACCGTCCGGTGCTTTCAGATGCAGTGTCTGTGCGACAAACGACAGACACTGCTCTTGAAAGAGGAGAAGTTTATGTTCTGGAACCCTGAATTATTAACAAGAATAGATGCGGCCGACGACCTGAAAATCGCTCCGTATCATCCCGATATGAATACGACCGGTACGCCGACGTGGATTTGGGAAGTGAAGGTGGAGAACAGACTTTTCGTCCGAGCCTATAGTGGTACCCGTTCAAAATGGTATCAGGCTGCATTGTCCCAGCAGGCGGGTAAGATACTGGCTATTGGACAGGAGTTCGACGTCCTGTTCGCAAAACCATCAGACCCTGAGCTTGAAAGTAAAATTGATCAGGCTTATCAGAAAAAGTACTCCAGCAGCAGCTATGTTTCAGCAATGACAGGGACACGCGCCAGAGCGGCCACGATTGAGATTTTACCTTCGTGATTTCCTGTCAAAGTGATACTGGGTGTTCTGTGAGACAAAATCTGCCTGTGTAGCTTTAATTTCCCTGAAACTGGAGGAAAGTATGAAACATACATAACCGCCAGTTTCTGGTCCGGTGAAAGTTCATCTTCAGGAAGCATTGTCCATTAAGGTAGGAGTTTGAATATCTGATGATAGGGCGAACATGTACTATGAACATAACGCAAGAAAAGGGATGTCAGTCATAAATAAGTACCGTGTTGATTTGTTAAGAGGCCGCTGTCAAATATGAAGTTATTGGGCACTATACGCAATTTAACATAATATACATTATGCGCACTTTGATTGTAATGGCTCAATAGTAATGTCCGCCTGTGGCTCAATTCAGATGTCCGCGCTATGGTAAGCTTCACTGGTCCGTTTAAACTACCGGGAGGCATATCATGAGCGCAGAAAG